>CAZEHW010000001.1:0-54416 GCA_964511865.1 uncultured Hyphomicrobiales bacterium
TTAATATCAAACAAAGCTTCTCCATTACCTCCAACGGTATTTGCGTCGGTCGAAAGAAATTCCATATAATTGTTACCTTGTTTAATATTAGCAAGCCGGTAAGATTGCCTTACTAACTGACCATCAATACTCATCGTTAATTTGTCCGTTAAATTATAACGTTCACCAATAAATATCGAAAAAATATCCCGTTCACCCTCGTTATAATAAAATTTATAATCAGGGTCATAAGCAGGTGGGAAGTATTCCGAATATTTAATTTGTCCGTAATGTTCCGACCTGTGTATTCTCATCTCAGCACCAATTGAGAATTCACCATTACCATGATTCCAATGCAATCTTGGAATCCATCCACCATGCTTGTTGCTGACAGTACCTCTAAGCAATGAATTTTTAGTAGTCATTGTCGAATCGGGAAACTGATAATCATTTGCAAACCAATCCTTCAAAAAACCATCTGCCCATGAACCGTCATAATCAAAATATCCGTCACCGGTATAATAAAATAAGGAAGAACGGAATGTGAGATTTTCATTGATAAACCAGTCGTTCAAAATCTCATAATGAGGTTGTGAAAATTCCTCAATTTCCTGCTTTCTTCTTGGAACATAGGGCAGAGATAATTCCCTTGGACCGGAATATTCCCAATAAGACGGATTAATCCTTCTCAAATTCAAATCTTTGATATACTCCTTTGGCAGACCGGTATATCCCAAACCATCGGATATAGGACCTCCGTAAATATTAATCTGAGTTGTAAAATTATCATCAAATCTAACGGCACTTAGGAAATAACTGTTAAGGTATGCCCACATATTATCCCGATAACCCTGTGAGTTAATTCTCGACAGTCTGCCATACACTGCATAATTCCCAACCATTCCTGATGATATCTCCAAAGAATATTTACTCATAGTCGGTTGAATTGTACCTTCACTGGCACCGTATTCCTGCCATCCAATTCCGGAATAAACTTTCACTCCGGGTTGATTGACAAAATTCGATGTAGTAAGATTTATACTTCCACCAATGGAAGCCGCACCATAATTTACAATCCCTGCTCCACGTTGAATCTGGATGTTATCTGCATTTGAAGCAATATCCGACATGTCAATCCAAAAGACATTATGCTCTTCAGGGTCATTTTGCGGTATTCCATTAACGAAAACAGAAATCCTGTGCTGACTGAATCCACGCATTGTTAAATAAGAATAGCCAATACTGTTTCCGCTTTCGGAATACGAAATAATTGACGGCAATTCCGAAAGCAATTCAGGTACATCCCGAATAATATAAGTTTTTTGAATTTCTGCCTGCGAAAAATTTGTAAAAGGTACAGCAGTTTTTCCTTCTTCTGCTTTATCGGCTGTAACTGTTACGCTCGGTGTTTTATAAACAGTCAGCGAATCAGCCTCAGGTTCTGTAGCAGAAAATGATGAGCTTGTCATCAATATTAAAACGAAAAAAATGAACGCAAAGCTAAAAATGTCATTCAGAGCGAAACGCAGTGGAGCGAAGAATCCAGAAAAAGAAGAACTGGATTCCTCACTGCGTTCGGAATGACAAAAAATAAACCTGTCATCCTGAGCATGTCGAAGTACGACTTCTCCCTTTTCCCTTTTCCCTTCTCCCTTTTCCCTTTTCCAGTCATCCTGAGCTTGTCGAAGGATGAACACACCCCGTCCCTGCGGGACACCCCTCTCGAGAGGGGATTTTATTTTATTGGTTATAAAAACATTTTTCATAACGCATCTCCTACGGAATAATTAAACATAATTATTACCGTTGAATTAGCTTGTTTTTGGAGAAAATACGTTTTTTTATGTGAGAAATTATGTACCATTTTCCCTACGCCGGCATTACCCGGATCAGGTTCAAAGAGTGTTATCTCAGCCTCGCAATATTTTCTCCTCGGATTCATCATCCGGGCGAAGCACCTCCAACGTCTAATACGAAATTAAAACATTTTTTTGGTTTTTCAAAATGTTTAAATAAGTAAAAGACTGGCAATTATTACAATAGATTAAGTTAGAATATTTTTATAAACCTTTTCGTATAATGTTTACTATTATGCCTAATAACAGTATAAGTGAAATTATGATTCAAATTTTCTGCATATGTATTTTAATGATTTTGAAAAATTTATTCTTGTTTTTTATAAAAATTCTTGAATAAATGATTAATTGACTTAACTAACTAAAATATTTTGTAATTTTGAAGAAATATAGACTGAAATCAAAACATCTTTTAAATAAAAAATAATGTTATGAAAAGATATTATTATTCAAATACTATTGTAAATTTTATTAAAGATTCTAAAAATGAAATTCTGGGTTCACTTTCTCAACATAATGAGTTTAGTTTAGAACAGACACAAAGATTTGCTTGGACACAGGAAATTGATATATTAAAAGTAATATTACAAAATTATTCAGGCTCAATTTATTTTGAGTATTCTATCCCAAGAATGGGGCGAAGAATTGATGTTATTCTGATTATTCAAAATGTAATATTCGTATTAGAATTCAAAATAGGTGAAAAAGAATTTTTATTGAGCTCTCTTGATCAAGTTTGGGATTATGCTCTTGATTTAAAATACTTCCATGAAACAAGTCATGACAATGTAATTGCACCAATATTGATTTCGACAGAAGCAAAAAACGTTGAATATAGTATTATCTCAACATCTCATAATGACAATCTTCTATTTCCAATAAAGACCAACTGTGATTTACTTAAAGAAGTAATCGATAATGTTCTCCTGTTTTCTGATGATGAAACCATTGATCCTGAATATTGGGTCAGAGGAAAATATTCTCCAACACCAACAATTATTGAAGCTGCGATGGCTTTATATAACAACCATTCAGTTGCAGAGATATCAAGAAGCGATGCTTCTGCTATTAATTTAAATGAGACAAGTAATGCTATTTCTGAAGTAATTGAAAAAGCAAAAGTTAATAATCAAAAAGTCATCTGCTTTGTTACTGGAGTACCAGGGGCAGGAAAAACTTTAGTAGGTCTAAATATTGCAACAAAGCATCTAGACAAAGAGAAAAATACAACAAGTGTTTTTCTTTCTGGAAATGGACCTTTAGTTGCTATATTAAGAGAAGCACTTACCAGAGATAAAGTAAAAAGAATTAAAGAAAATGGTAATAAAATCAAAAAAGGTGAAGTATTAAGGGAAGTTAAAATGTTTATCCAGAATGTTCATCATTTCAGAGATGAGTGTTTAATTGATTTTACTAATCCACCCTTTGATCATGTTGCCATTTTTGATGAAGCTCAGCGTGCTTGGAATAAAACTCAAACAGCAAACTTTATGAAACGCAAAAAAAGTGTCCCTAATTTCACTTATTCAGAACCTGAGTTTTTGATTTCTTGCATGGATAGGCATATTGATTGGGCGGTTATTATTTGTCTTGTTGGAGGTGGTCAGGAAATAAATACAGGTGAAGCAGGAATTAGCGAATGGATAGATTCTTTAAATCGTTCTTTCCCTCAATGGCATGTTTATGTGTCTTCAAGGTTGACTGATAGTGAATATGATGCTGGTACTGTTCTTAAAAAACTCGAAACAAGGAAAAATATTTTTAAAAAAGAAGAATTCCATTTAGCAGTTTCAATACGTTCTTTTAGAGCTGAGCATCTATCTTCCTTGATAAAAAACATTCTTGATTTAAATATTCAAAATGCAAAAGAAGATTTAGCTCGAATAAAAGAAAAATATCCAATTGTAATAACTCGAAATTTGAATAATGCTAAAATATGGCTTAAAGAAAAAGCGAGAGGAAGCGAAAGATATGGAATAATTGTTTCTTCTGAAGCTCAAAGGCTGAAACCTCATGCAATAGACGTTAAATCACCTGTGAACCCTATCCATTGGTTCTTAAATGGCAAGGAAGATGTTCGGTCTTCTTATTATCTTGAAGATGTTGCTACTGAATTTCATGTTCAAGGTTTAGAATTAGATTGGGCTTGCGTTACCTGGGATGCGGATTTTAGATATTCCACAAATGGCTGGAGATATTTCTCTTTTGTTGGGGATAGGTGGAATAATATTAAAAAAGAAGAAAGAAAACAATATTTAAAAAATTCATATAGGGTTTTACTCACAAGAGCGAGGCAAGGAATGATAATAGTTGTTCCTGAAGGTGTTGATGAAGATACAACAAGAAATCCTACTTTTTATGATTTAACCTTCAATTATTTAAAAGATATTGGTTTTGATATTATCTAATCAAAAAGTTAGACATTTATAAAAAAGTGGATTGAATCAATGGAATGTTGTGGGTAGAAAAAGAGTAATCGGTGAGATATATACAAATTCCATCTGCTATACTTCACATATTCCCCGAATATTTCCAAAAAAGAGATAAAGAATTTCTTGGCAATTACTCAACCATTTTCGACTTTAACTGCGACAAATCAAAATCATTGGGAAGTCCTTGCGGAAACCTCGAAAATTTCTTTGCTCTTTGCCACCAGTCATAATTCGGTGAATAATTTATAAATCTATTGCGGTCCGATTCTCCGACTGTAGCCGCTGTTCCAAATAAGAGCCATGCGGGTGCGGAAAAAATCAATGGAATTCCGTGGCTCAGAGTTGAAAGAGTACCTAAAACTGTCCAAAGTGCCAGTCCTCCTTTTTTGTCAGTAGCTATCTCCAATTCTGCTTTGTATATTCTCAGGTAATTAATTTTTAGAACTTTATTATTATGCAAAACATAAACCAAACTGTCCTGAAAACAAATAAATTCTCCTCCGCCAACATTCAAATCTTTGTATGAGAAATTATCGTCAAAATCCTCAATAGATTTTACCTTATCCGGCAATACCTTAAGCTGTATCCACCCACCCCATGCATTGAAATTTACATTGCTTGGTGATTCCAGCCAACCCCTTGGTGCCTTGGTAGTAGAGCATCCTGAAACAATCAAAGCTATAATGAAAACCATCACTCCAATTCTTAACTGAAGTTTGAACAATGACATTTTAGCAATGGCTCTCTTTTCCCTTCTCCCTTTTCCCTTTTCCTTCCTTCTATCTAACATACTTACTCCTCCAAAAAGATTCTTCCATATTGGGTTCCAGTTTCTTAAATTCAGGTGCAACATCTTTGAAAAATTGCTTCGGATTTAATATTAGTTTTGAAAGCATCAAAGGATTTTCATTTTCCGTCCATTCCTTTCTCATCCATTCAATGTAATATCCCTTGCTTTCGAGGAAAAATTCATAGTCCTGAGTTTCGTCCGGTAGTGTGTAATTGATTAAGTATTCATCCCCCGGGAGTGTTGCAAGAGTTTGGAAATTATTCGTTAACTCTTTAAATGCCTTTTTATCATGTAAATTTTCCTTAATGACATAAGACGGTTGAATCCTGATTGGTTGAACTTCTTCAATATCATTTGCAAGTGCCAAGTAATCGAGTCTCCAAAGTCCTTTGGCCAGTTCAAGTCGTAGTTTACAGTCGCCCTGAATGTTTTTGTTTAATTTTAATAATTGAATATCAGTAGAAATCGGACCTAACTCAAAATATTCTCCGATATACTCCCAATTTCCCTTTTCATCCTGAATACAAACCTTAATACCACCGAGAACTTCTTTAGAGCCATATACACTTTTCATAAAGCTCCCATCATCTCTTTCCAGCATTGCAAAATATTCTCCTGCAGAATTGCCCATATATCCTAATGTGCTGTAGAAGATGAATGTTGTCATCAGGGTTTGTCTGAATGCAAGAATTATTCCCTTATCTCCCGCAGGTAAATCTTTGAAATCAACTTCGATAATTTCTTTTTTCGCCAAATCATTTGAATCAGCCGGACTGAACCTCTGATTATTATCAAATTTAATAAGTTTATCAGTTATTAAACCTTCTTCTGCTTCAACAGAATTTGGAGAAATAATGGCATCTGTTTTGTAATATTTTTCTTCATTCCCGGCAAATACTCTGCTTTTTTCTGATTTCGGAACTGCAAGTATATCAGCATATCTTACGACATGAGTTTCCAGAGCTTCGTTTTTCATCTTTAGCAATAAATTGCCATTATCCGCTTTTGCAAAATAAAGAGCATCAATATCCTTATCCTCTAAACTCGGAGCTATTGAACCTGAAAAACCTTCTGCCTGCAATTGCATCTCTTCTCCATTCGAAGCATAAAATGTAGGACATGACCCAAAACAGGATTTTGGATTAAATATACAATAGACAGTTAACCCTAATGAAGCACCGGTTACTAAAGCCATAGTAATTATTGAAGGATTAGGATTCATCTCATTTGTTTCGACCAAAGCAATCTCTTTAATGGCTATTGTAAAATCATCTTTTTTGATAAGATTTCTGTTTGCATCAAAAAGTGCTCCGTAACCGGTAATAACAGAATCCCCGTCAAGTATTTTCCAATCTTTCATTATGTAAACAGTTGCATCCTTCATGTGAAGTTTAAAAATATTTTCTTCAATATTTTCAAAATCATTTTTTACCTCTTTGAAAGCAGTAGGTTTGTCTTCAGGTTTAAATGTATATCTGGTATAGCTTGGAGGTCTGCTGCAAGAAAACAAAAGAACGGCAAACAAAATAATGATTCCCATTTTATGTATGCTATGCATGAATAAATGCAAATTATATATTCTCATATTTGTTTTTTCGGTAAATTTAAACTAATATTTAGCATAAATTAAACAAAAAACAATTCTCTTTCAAATTATTTTTATATTTCAGATTTTTAAGAAAGTAATTATTTAAGTTTACATAGTTGATTTTCAAGTTTCTTGTTATATTTGAAATTTTAAGTAATTGACTTTGTCAAAATTTTAATAAAATTATTGCAAGTTATTCAGTACTTAATTTTTTTTATATTTTAGGTTGAAATATGGTAATACAAATATTCGGAACAGTGAAATGCAAGGACACACAAAAAGCCATCCGTTTTTTTAAGGAACGGAAAATCCAGCCGCATTTTGTTGACCTTAAAGAAAAATCTGTTTCAAAAGGTGAACTTAAAAACATTTCCAGAGAAGTTCCTTTAGATGATCTGATTGACAGAGATTCAAAAGTATTCAAGCAAAAAGGACTTGAATTCATGGTTTTTGATTTAGAAGAGACATTGCTGGAAAATCCTTTGCTTTTCAAAACTCCAATTGTCAGGCATGAGAAAAAAGCAACAATAGGTTACGAACCTGAAATTTGGAAAAAATGGTTAAAAGATTAAATTTAAAAATGCTATTTTTGAAATAAAAACTTTAGCAATTTAATTATGAAACTAAATCAAAATACTTATTTGCTTGTTACAGTCGCATCTTTGATGTTAATATCAATTTTTGGATGCAGCACAGAGGATAAAAATTTGAATTTACCCAAATCGCCTCAGGATATTTCTCCGCTGATTATTGGAAAAAATATTCCTGATATGATGTTATCTGATATTTACGGAAATGCGGTTAATTTAAAAAAGATTATTTCTGAAAAACCGACCATACTATTTTTCTATCGGGGTATTTGGTGTATGTATTGCAATCAACAAATTTCACAGCTCCGGGAAATAAATCAGTTATTATCAGAAATGGGCTATCAGGTTATAGCTGTCAGTTCCGACAAACTCTCAAAAAATATTGAGATGATACAAAAATACGAAGTCGAATTTCCGATTCTTTCAGACTCAACATTGTCAGGAGCCAAATCTCTTGGGATTGCCTATGATGCTTCTGAAATTTACAAGGACATGCTCTTGGTTCTCGAAGAAAATTCAGGAACTAATCATCATATTTTACCTGTTCCTGCTGTGTTTATTCTGAATCAGGAAGGTACAATCATTTTTGAATATATTAATCCTGATTTTAAAATTAGAATTTCCCCTGAACTGTTAATTAGTGCGGCAAAGTTTGCTTATGAACAATAAATATTTTTATAATTAATTAGTAAATTTACTAAGTACTCGATAAGCTATAGAACTTTAAAAACTTTAAAACTTTATACTTTAAAACTAAGACATGATTGAAATAAAAAATTTATATAAATCTTTTGGCGAAAAGGCAGTTCTTAAGGGTGTCAGTCTTACCATTCCCGATGGCTCTGCAAAATGTATCATCGGCAAATCGGGATGTGGAAAAAGTGTATTATTAAAGCATATTGTCGGTTTGCTCGAACCCGATGAAGGTGAAGTATTAGTTGACGGTAAAAGAGTACAGGACCTCGATAACGACGATATTTTTGAAATGAGAAAACAGATTGGTTTTGTATTTCAGGGCTCGGCACTATTCGATTCATTAAATGTTTTTGAGAATGTAGTCCTTGGCTTATATGAGCATGGCAATAGAAACGAAATTGAATTAGAAAAAGAAGCCATACGCGTACTTTCAGCAGTGGGCTTGCTCCCCGAAAAAGATTCCAATTCAGACTTTGAAAAAGAATGGCAAATACTAAAGTATAAAAAACCTGCCGACCTTTCAGGCGGTATGAGAAAAAGAGTTGGTGTCGCCCGTGCATTAGTTGGAAGTCCCAACTACATTTTTTACGATGAACCAACTACTGGATTAGACCCTGTGAACTCCGAACAAATTGACCGGCTTATCGCTGACCTTTCAAAAAAACTCAATGTAACATCAATTGTTATCACACACGACATGTTTTCAGTCTTTAGAATAGCAGACGATGTTGCTATGCTTGACGACGGGATTGTCAGTTTCGAAGGAAAGCCCGATGAATTTATCAAATCCGACAATCCTGCTGTCAGGGAATTTTTAGAAAGATACAAAGTTTGATTGAACTTTGTATTATTCATTGATTTCTTAAATTTATTATACGATAAAAATAGCGAAAAAAAGGTAGGGGACGAATAAGCCCCCCACTACATTTACTAACGATATACATTTATATTTTTTACAAAGATTTTGTTGCCTGCTGTCAAACGGCAAATATAAGAACCGTTAGGTAACATTGATGTATCCCACTGAATTTCGTTAGAACTTGCCTCAGATAATTCAAATAGCAAAGCATCTTTTCTGTTACCTAATAAATCAAATATTTCAAGTTTTACATTGTCAGAGTTTGATAAATTAAAGATAATCTTTGTGTTTTCGGAGCAAGGATTTGGAGCTATAACAATCTCATCTTTACTGATTTTATAATCCTTTGTTCCTGCATAGACTCTGTTTGGAATTCTCAGCATTGGGTCACCAAGTAATGTAAACCGGTTGATGTAAGAGAAATTATTTTTTTGTTTAATATTCAAAACAGCATCACCGATAATCCTTACGTTATTATCGAAAATTTCCTGATAAAATTTGATGATTGTTTGATTTGAAGCGTCTAAAAATGTAAGACCACTCGTTGCAAACGATGCAACAGCACCTGCATCTTGCATATTAATCAACTTCTCAACAATACCTTGATGGTCTTTTGAGTGAAAGTTTTTAAATATCATCACTCCCAATATGATAAATGGCTTAGCACTCAAGCTCAAATTATCAATATCGTTTAATAATAAAAAACTGTCTTTTGTCCAAATATCCTGATTTGAATGTATATAGTTGGCGTGCATTATAGTACCTTGGTTCCAATACCCGAACAAATCTTCTTTTGAGCCATAGTATTCCGAATCCTTCCTGTTGTACAGCTTACTAATAACCTTCAAATGAGAAGGTAATGTATTTTCAATCAGATTATCAACGATATTCTCAAAGATTTTATGATCATCATTATCTGCAACTGCTAATAAGTCATAATTATAATCAATGTTAAACGAGTTGTCTTCGAAGTTAATTGTTTTTTGGATTATATTTCTTAATTCCTGATTATTCTCTGCCGGAAACCTTCCAACTGCAATATCAGGAATAATATCAGTCTGATAATTGTTAATGGCATAATATTCATCTAATAGCACAGAATCTTCGTTTACTGCCGGTGATGATGCAAATTCCGATTCAATAATTTTAGAAGGTATAAGGTTATACCCGCCCGCTATAAGCAAATAGCGAGGTTTGGGATTTACCCAATATTCCAGAGCATAACTTACAAAATCACGAATTGATTCTTCCAATGAATCGGAAGACCCGAACTCAGATAAAATTTCATTAATACTAATGGCTTGAACCTTAACGCCCTTTGTTGCCCTCCAGTTTACAAATTCCTCAATATCAGATTCAAACTGATTGGGATAAATCACGAGGTAGTCTGCCTGGTTTTGTGGTGCTTTTAGCTGGGCTTCAACATGCTGATTTTCAAACAAAAATAATGCATTCAGCAATACTACAAAAAAAATGCTTCGCATAGTTTTTCTCCTATAACGTTAAACAATATTATTTAGACTTGTAGAAACTTGCTATAAAATAATTATTTATATTTTTGTTCATAAAACACTACTTAATCTAATCGAATTATTGAATATAAACAAGAATTAATTAGTTCAATTTGCCAAAATTGTAAATATTTCATTCAAAATATTTATAAAACTCATGAAAAATGTCAGATTATTTTCACAACATTGTTTTTATAATACTCTAATATGCTCGAAATACAACTATTCCGATTTGAAATCCTCATCATCAAGCCAAAAAATATCATCAACTTTTTTCCCGAACACTCTTGCCATTTTCAATGCCAATAAAGTAGAAGGAACATATTTCCCCTTTTCTACGGCATTGATTGTTTGTCGGCTTACCCCAATTAGTTTGGCAAGGTCATCTTGTGTGATATTTTTAATAGCTCTCTCAACCTTAATATTATTCTGCATATTTATTCGCCTTCCTCAATGCAATTTGAAATTTGATTACAAATAATATCAGAACTGTTACAACATTAAATATCATGGCAAGCATAAAACTCAAACCATAAAAAGCAAATACGCAGAAAAGCAGTAATAAACTATTGACAATAACTGCCCACACAAGGGACTCAACACGAATTTTCATAATATATTCATCTTCTTCCTTTTCTTTTGAGAATGCTACAAGTAATGCCCCTAATATGATTAAGGTCCCTGTAATCTCATCAATAATGGCAGTATGAACCATTGTCAAAAAACCTGAATTCTTATCCATAGGAAAATCATAATGCAACGCCGGCATCCAAACCTTGATATGAAATACTTCATCTGGAAATATAAAAAACAGAACTCCAAAAGCTATTCCAATAATAAAAATTATCCAGCCAGCGAGCTTAAATGAATTAGGCAATAAATATTTCGTTTCCATATAATTCCTCATTAAAACGATAAAAATTATTCATTACAAATATAATGTTTATTTTACAATATATCAAGTTTATTTTACATTTTGTCGTATTGTCAATACATTAAATAAAAATATTTGCATTATTCAGATTTTCTTATTATTTTTGAATAAGTTTATTGAATAGAGTTATTGAATATATTTATTGATATGCAGGAAAACAAGGTAATAAATGCCGAACAGGCAATACTGGAAGCCGCTGAAAAGCTGTTTCTGGAGAAAGGTTTTGCTATGACATCCACTACTGAAATAGCAAAAGAAGCCGGATGTAATCAATCAATGGTTCATTATTACTTTAGAACTAAAGATAAGCTGTTTGATGCAATTTTTGAAAAAAAAGCAAATTTGATTTTATCGTCAGTCATGAAAAACCGTGATAAAGAAATATCATTCAATGAAAAAATTAAAAGTATAGTCGAAGCACATTTTGATTTGCTTAGAGACAATCCAAAATTACCATTTCTGTTATTTAACGAATTAACTACTAATCCGGAAAGATTAAAATTAATAGTTGAGAAAATACAAAATATAAAAGGAATGGTTTTGCCTCAATTCCAAAAAGAGCTTGACGAAGAATTCAAAAAAGGCAATATTAGAAAAATAACTTTGATGGATTTTATTTTATTACTCATTTCATTGAATGTAATCCCTTTTATTGCAAAACCGATTATTAAAGCAATAGCAGAAATGAGTGATGATGAATTTGAAGAATTAATTGAAATACGAAAAAAAGAAAATGTGAGAATTATTTTGAAAAGTTTGGAACCTTTTTGAATAGTTTAATAAGTTTGATAAGTTTAATAAGTTTATTGGATTAAAAATGAAATGTATTTTAAAAATAATTATTTTTCTATTTGGGAGTAGCTTGGTCTTATATGCTCAGCTAACACTTGAAACCTGTCAGGAAAAAGCATTGGCGAATTATCCCTTAATTAAACAATTTGATTTAATAAAATTATCTGAAAGTTACAATCTTTCAAATGCCGACAAAGCATATTTCCCGCAATTAGCTATTAGTGCAAAGGCAACTTATCAATCTGATGTTGTTGAAATTCCTGTTGACCTTCCGCTGTTTAAGTTCGATGTTCCTGCAAAAGACCAGTATCAGGTAGCCGCCGAAATCAGTCAGGTATTGTGGGATGGAGGTGGAATCAGTGCTCAAAAAAGTTTAATTCAATCATCATCAGATATTGAAAAACAAAAACTTGAAGTTGACTTATATTCTTTAAAAGACAGAATTAATCAGTTGTTTTTTGGTATCCTTCTAATTAACGAGCATTCAAAAAGAATTGATGATTTACAAAAAGAATTGCAGACAAATCTTGAAAGGATTTCATCATTAAAAAACAATGGAGTAGCAACACAATCTGACATTGATGTCATTCAGGTCGAAATAATTAATACAAAACAAAAGCAAACTGAATTGATTGCAAATAAAAACGCTTTTTTAAAGATGCTTTCTATAATGATAGGAGAAGAGATTTCAGAGAATACTGAATTAGAAAAACCTGAACTAAATTCTGATATGACATTTTCTGATAATAACATGAGACCGGAATTAATACTATTTGAAACCCAGGGAAATTTGTTCTTGAATCAGTTGGATATTATTGATGCAGGAACTATGCCGAAAATTGGATTATTTTTCCAAGGCGGATATGGCAGACCCGGATTTAATATTTTAAAAAATGAATTCCAACTATTTTATATTGGAGGTATCCGGTTTTCATGGAATTTGAGTGCTTTTTATTCCAAAAGCAACAGCTATGAACTAATAAAGACCAATCAGAATTCCGTGAATTTACAAAAAGAAACTTTTCTTTTCAATAATAATCTCAGGACAGAACAGCAAAAAATTGAAATTGAGAAACTGAAGAATTTAATTCAAAATGATGATGATATAATAAAACTAAGAACAAATATCAAAAAGACATCTGAAGCTAAAGTTGAAAACGGGACATTATCGGTTAGTGATTTGGTTAGGGATATAAACAATGAGAATTTTGTCAGATTGGACAAAGCAGTACACGAAATTCAATTGTTAATTGCAATTTATAATTATAAGTATTTAGTTAATGAATAGTAGTCGTTAGTCGACAGTCGACAGATGGAAGAGAGCAGACAGGAATTCTTAATTTTTAAGTTTTTATGTTAACTTTGAGATCTTTGTGTTAAAAATATTTTTTGAAACCCATTACACAGAGTTGCACAGAGAAATCACAGAGATACACAGAGAGAGAAATAGGAGAATGGAGAAAGGAAAAAGGAGAAGGGAAAAACGGATGACAGATAACCGAAAACGGATAACGAATTGAAAATTTATGTATAAATAATTTATAGAATAAAATGAAGACTTTAAAAAACATCACGGTTTTGATTAGTGCGATAATATTGTTTGCTTGCAGTAGCGACGATAAGGAATACGATGCTTCCGGTACATTCGAAGCTACAGAAATAATCGTATCCTCCGAAGCAAACGGTAAAATTTTAAGTCTGAATATTCAGGAAGGAAACAAAATCAAAGCAAATGAGATAGCAGGAGTTGTTGATTCCACACAACTATATCTTAAAAAACTTCAAATTCTTGCAAGTGTGAATGCTGTACAGAGCAGAAAACCTGATATTGACAAACAAATTGCAGTAATAGAGCAACAAATTGCAAGTGCTGAATATGAAAAGAAAAGAGTTGAAAGTCTGATTAAATCTAATGCCGTTCCGGCTAAACAACTTGATGATATAAATGCACAAATTTCGGTCATGGAAAAACAGCTTTCTGCATTGAAATCGAATTTGGATGTCAGTACAAGAGGAATCAATCAGGAAAGCAATGCAATCGAAGTACAGGTTGCACAACTTGATGACCAACTGAAAAAATGTGTTATAACCAGCCCAATTGACGGTACTGTTTTGGTTAAATATGCAGAGGCAGGTGAACTTGCAGTTATGGGAAAACCATTGTTCAAAATTGCCGATACTGACAATATGCTCCTTAGAGCATATATTGTTTCGAGTCAGTTATCGGATATTCAATTAGGACAGAAAGTAAAAGTTTTTGCTGATTATGGTGAGAATAAAATTAAAGAATATAAAGGCGATGTAATTTGGATTTCCAACAAGGCAGAGTTTACTCCAAAGACAATATTAACAAAAGACGAAAGAGCAAATTTGGTTTATGCAACAAAAATTGCAGTTAAAAATGACGGATACCTGAAGATAGGAATGTACGGAAAAATAAAAATTAAATGAAACAGTGAAACGGAGGAAGGGAAAAGGGAGAAGGGAAAAAGGAGAAGGGATTGAAAATAGTTTTAAACTTTGAGTTCTTTGTGAAAATTCTTTGTGTTAAGAATATTTGTAGAGAAGAATTATTACACAGAGGATTTCCAATCCCATAGGGGTTGAATGTTTTTAGAAAAAAGAATTTTAAATTAAAAAATGATTTCTGTAAAAAATATCAGCAAAAAATACGGCAAAGTTCAGGCACTGGACGATGTCAGTTTTGAAGTTGAAAAAGGAGAGATTTTCGGATTAATAGGTCCTGACGGTTCCGGCAAAACTACTCTGTTCAGAATTCTTACTACTTTGCTCCTGGCTGACACCGGAACGGCAATTGTTGATGGTCTGGATGTTGTTAAGGATTACAAGGCAATAAGGAAATGTATTGGTTATATGCCCGGCAGATTCTCGCTTTATCAAGACCTGACAGTCAAAGAAAACCTCGAAGTTTTTGCTACATTATTTAATACAACAATAGAAGAAAACTATTATTTAATTAAAGACATATATTCGCAGATAGAACCATTCAAAAACAGAAGGGCAGGAGCTTTGTCAGGCGGAATGAAGCAAAAGCTTGCATTGAGTTGTGCTTTGATTCATAAGCCGGTCGTTTTATTCTTGGATGAACCGACTACAGGTGTTGACCCTGTTTCGAGAAAAGAGCTTTGGGCTATGCTTAAAAAACTCAAGCTCGAAGGAATCAGTATTGTTGTTTCTACTGCTTATATGGATGAAGCAAGTTTGTGCGATAGAGTTGCACTTATGTCTCAGGGCAAATTTATGAAAGTTGACTCTCCTAAAAATATAGTAAACCAATACAGCAAAATTATATGGGGAGCAAAAAGTAATAAAATGTCAAAACTTCTGACAGATTTAAGAAACAATCCTGACATTGAAACAAGCTTTACATTTGGTGACTCACATCATATCACAATTGCAAATAATCAACTTAAAATTGATGTTCTGCAAGAATATCTGGAAAATTTGGGACATAAAGATGTTTTTGTAAATCCTATTGCGGCAGGCATTGAGGATTGCTTTATGGAATTAGCGGAAGTTAGTTGAGAGTTTTGAGTTTTAAGTTTTAAGTTGAGAGTTGAGAGTTGGAGAAGGGAGAAGGGAAAATTTAAAATGTAAAATGTAGAATGTAAAATGTAAAATGTAGAATGTAGAATGTAAAATGTAGAATGTAACAGATTGAAGTCAGGAAATAAACTTAGCTGAACTTAGCGAAAAACTTTGAGTACTTTGCGTTTAAATAATTAGTTATACAAAGGACATTAGAAAAATAGAATATAGAACAATGAATGTAATTAAAGCAGATAAATTGACAAAAAGGTTCGGGAAATTCACGGCTGTGGATGGGATTTCTTTCGATGTCGAAGAAGGAGAGATATTCGGCTTTCTCGGTGCCAACGGAGCAGGAAAGACCACAGCTATGAGAATGCTCTGCGGTCTTAGCAAACCCACTTCAGGTAAAGGGACAGTTGCAGGATTCGATATTTATAAACAGTCCGAAAAAGTTAAAGCAAGTATTGGATACATGAGTCAGAAATTTTCTATGTACGAAGATTTGAAAGTCTGGGAAAACATCAAATTATATGCCGGGATATATGGAATTCCCGGAAAGGAGATTAACACTAAAATTGATGAGCAATTGAAAAGATTAGGATTTGAAAGTCAGAGAGATACTTTGGTAAAATCTTTGCCTTTAGGTTGGAAGCAAAAACTTGCATTTTCTGTTGCAATTGTTCATGACCCGAAAATTGTTTTTCTCGATGAACCAACCGGTGGAGTTGACCCTGCAAGCAGACGGCAGTTTTGGGAATTAATCTACCAGGCATCCGACAGAGGTATTACTGTTTTTGTAACTACTCACTATATGGATGAAGCTGAGTATTGCAATCGGGTTTCTATTATGGTGGACGGAAGAATTGAAGCGATGGACACACCGGGGAATCTGAAGAATAAGTATAATGCAAATAGTATGGACGAGGTATTTCATAAATTAGCAAGAAAAGCAGTAAGGATAGGAGATTAATTTGAAGCAGTTCATAATATTTGTAAAAAAAGAATTCTATCACATTTTCCGTGACCGCTGGACAATGATGATATTGCTTTTACTCCCCATTATAATGCTGACTCTTTTTGGATTTGCAATAACAACCGAAGTTAAGAATACAAAACTTGCAGTTTACGACCCATCCAAAGATGTTGCGACACGCAGTATTATTCAAAGACTTCAGGCAAATGAATATTTTATTCTCAAAAAATTTATATCGAATCCTGCAGTTATCGAAGATGAATTTCAAAAAGATGAAGTCGGTTTGGTCATGGTGTTTCCGGAAAGGTTTTACGAAAATTTAGTTCATACCGGAGAAGGACAGATACAGCTAATTACCGATGGCTCTGACCCTAACAACGCTATAACTTTGACCAACTATGCCTCGAATATTATTGCCGGATATCAACAGGAACTTAATAAAATTTCAACAATACCATATCAAATTGTTCCCGAGATTAAATTGCTTTACAATCCAAGATTGAAAGGAGCATACAATTTTGTTCCGGGAATTATGGGAATGGTATTGATGCTGATTTGTGCTATGATGACATCAATCGCTATTGCAAGAGAAAAGGAAAAAGGTACAATGGAGCTTTTGCTTGTTTCTCCTGTAAAACCGATTATAATTATTATCAGCAAGGCAGTCCCTTACTTCTTCGTATCAATTGTTAATCTTGCAACGATTTTACTTTTATCTATCTATGTTTTGGAAGTACCCGTTACCGGCAGTATGCTTTGGCTAATAATAATATCATTGATTTATATTTTTCTTTCATTAGCATTAGGTCTTTTAATATCATCGGTAGTTAATACTCAATTGGTCGCTTTGCTTATTTCGGGTGCAATATTGATGATGCCTGTCATTCTGCTCTCAGGAATGATATTTCCTGTTGAAAGCATGCCGCTTTTATTGCAATGGTTGGCAAATTTAGTTCCTGCAAGATGGTTCATTATGGCTGTTAGAAAGCTAATGATAAAAGGTTTGGATGTTACGGCAATTTATAAAGAATTAATGATCTTGAGCAGTATGGCTGTTTTCTTTATTATAGTAAGTTTGAAAAAATTTAAAAACAGGTTAGAGTAATGAGTTTAATAATTTTAAAAAGTTATCCGTTTTCGGTTGTCGGTTATCCGTTTTCGCTGTTCATTATACATTATACATTTTACATTATACATTATTAATCATGTTACGATATTTAATAGAAAAAGAATTTAAACAAATTTTAAGGAACAAATTTCTTCCCAGAATGATTATCATGTTCCCATTGGTTGTATTGATAGTATTGCCTTATGCCGCCAATTTCGAAATCAAGAATATTAATCTCAGCATTTTAGATAACAGCCACAGTTCTTATTCCCAAAGATTAGTTCAAAAGGTGAGTTCCTCAGGATATTTCCGCATAACGAATGTATCATCAGATTATACAGATGCTCTGCGAAGTGTTGAACTTGATGATGCAGATATCGTACTTGAAATTCCGGCAAATTTTGAAAAAGATTTGGTAAGGGAAAAGACTACTAAAGTAATGATTTCCGCAAATACTGTTAATGGTACAAAAGGCGGCTTAGGCAGTGCATATCTTGCAAGTATTATGAATGACTTTTCCGGCGAAATCAGAAACGAATGGATTGCTCCATCGAAAAAGAAAGAATTGAATTTCGAAATTGTTCCACAATACAGATTCAATCCTAATCTCCAATATCCGGTTTTTATGGTACCGGCATTAATGGTTATGATGATGGGTATTATATGCGGCTTCCTTCCGGCATTGAATATCGTAAGCGAAAAAGAAAATGGGACAATCGAGCAAATGAACGTAACTCCGGTAAAGAAACTGTCTTTTATACTTTCAAAACTTATTCCATACTGGCTAATAGGTTTTGTCGTTTTGAATAACTGTTTTCTTGTTGCCTGGCTAATTTACGGATTGACTCCTGCAGGAAGTATACTTACTATTTATGTTTTAGCTTCCATATTTGTTCTTGCTTATTCGGGATTTGGTCTTGTCCTCTCGAACTATGCAAAAACCATACAACAGGCAATGTTTATGATGTTCTTCTTTCAGGTAACATTTATTCTAATAAGCGGTCTATATACTCCCGTCAACAGTATGCCTGACTGGGCACAATTCATCAGCCAATTCAGCCCAATGAAATATTTTATAATTGTCATGCGTTCAGTTTACCTCAAAGGAAGCAACCTAATGGAACTAAGCACACCACTATTTGCACTTTTAGGTTTCGCCGTATTCTTCAATACATGGGCTGTAATCAGTTATAGGAAGAAAAGCTGATTTAGTTTGTAAAGAAAATTAATGTAACTTGTTCAAATGGGGTTGACAAACGAATCAACCAAAATGGAAAGGCATGGAAAACAGGCAAAGTTCATTAATTACAAAATACTGTCCAAGGCAAGGAAAGGGAAGGAAGAATTTTACTTTCCGAAAGTTTGAATAATCCGAAAATAACTTAAAATAATAAATTCATGATATATATAAGTATAATAATATCTAATAGCTTATAAGATAATTTGTGATTTTGTGCACTGGACTGCACGGAATTGGAGAAAAACTCATAATTGAATTATTGTACTATAAGTTATGACTTATTAAAATGGACGTCAGTTGTTAGAAAATGTAGAAATATATTTCGTAGTTTCGGGCTTAAGTTTATAAATTATTTCAATTGGTTGTTTTAAACTTTTTTCATTTATAACATTACCGGAATTATAATACTCATCCTTCGATAAGCTCCAGACATATCCATATATTCAGTCAGTTGCAACAACTGATTAGAAAGAAATGTGTGTTAAATATTTTTCACATATTCATATTTATTGTAAATAAAAATTTACACTTTTTTAAAGAGTGATTTAACCACATAATGTTTAAATCTTTCTAAATCAATACCTAATAGAATTGTATTTCTTTTGGCATGTTTTCTGCAAATACGTCATATATACTGTTATTAAATTTAAATGCGGAGAAATCATGATATCAAAGCTACAGTTTTTTATTTGGATTGTTTGTATCTTTACCCTTGGCAACCGCCTTGCATCACAAGAATATTGGGAACAGATACCTATTGATTTTGGAGAAAAGATTTATAGCATGATGACAGATAACCAGGGTAACATCTATACAGGAAATAACCTTAATGGTATTTACAGGATATCTGATCAAACAGGGATTTGCAGTAAAAGCTTATTACCGAATAGGTGGGTATATTCATTGGTTATTACAAAATTAGGGAATTACTTGGCAGGAACTAATGAAGGAGTTTACAGGTCAACGAATTCAGGTAAGGACTGGATTAATATGACATTTCAGGAAAATTTCAGTGAGGCCAACTCAATTGCTATTGATAAAGATGGCACTATTTACACAGCTAACGGATATCATCATTCAGCTAAAAATGCCGGTTATATACTCAAATCAACAGATGATGGAATATTATGGAATAAAATATTCGAAACCGATTTACCTGTTTTTTGTATAACCATCGCTGAAAATGGATATATTTTTGCAGGTACATCCGGTTTGGGAGTTTACAGGTCTACCGACAGTGGTAAGAGCTGGCATGAAATTAATAATGGACTTAGTGATTTTCATGTCAAATCTCTTTTTGTATCAAATGAGGGCTATCTTTTTACAGGTGCACTTGCCATTGATAGCTTAACATCACACGAGTCTCATATTTATGTATCAACTGATTATGGTGAAAATTGGAAACAATGTTATAATACTAACAAACAATTTGTATATTCCTTTATTCAGAACGAATATGGAGATATCTTGGCTTCCTGTAGTCAAAGTTCAATGTTTAAATCAACCAACTCAGGAACTAACTGGGTTGAGATTCCGGGTGAAATAGGAAATTATTCCATAAGTGCTATGAGCAAGTATAACAATATTATTTATGCTGGATCCGATCGGGGAAATGTTTTAAAATCAGTTGATGGTGGAGAAAGTTGGATTAAAATTGGGATGACCGGCTTTGATGTTTATGATATGGTGATTGCCAATAATGACGATTTTTGGGTAAGTGCAGGATGGCAAATAGTTGTTGACATTGCCAAGACCCCTGAAATATATTATAAACAAAAAATAACAGGTTGTGAAATAATTTTTCCAGTTTTGGAAAAAGACAATCAAGATAATATCTATATTTCCTCAGATTGTCTAATAAGTTCATTTAGCTGTGTGAGGTCGTATCAATATAACAGCCCGGATTCCCCTTGTAAAAACATGGAAGTTAAAGCACTTTGCTATAAATATTATCTGGGCAATTCGATTTTAGCCGGTACATTTGATGGAGTTTTTCTTTCAACTGATAACGGAGATACATGGACATCGATTAGTGAATCAAATAAATTATTAAGAAATGTAAAATCAATCACTGTAACTAATAGCAATTCAATTATAATTTCATCAAACCAAGGTGTCTTTGTTTCCGATGATCTTGGTAGCACATGGGTTGAAGCAAATAATGGATTAGGTTTTGCAACAATAATTAAATTGATTACATTTGATAATAATATCTTTGCAGCTACTTTACATCAGGGGGTATTCAAAACAACAGACAAAGGTAAAAACTGGTTTCAGATCAATGAAGGTATTGAAAATAAAATAATTCTGGATTTGGTTGTAAACAGCATAGGACAAATCTTTGCAGCAACAGATGGCGAAGGAGTTTTTATATCACGGGACATGGGACTGAATTGGCAAAAAATAAATTCCGGTTTAAAAAATCTAAATATAAAAACTCTTGCTTTTGATAATGATGAAAACCTACTTGCCGGTTCATTTGGTAGCGGTATTTTTAAAAGTACTACTACCACTTTAGCTGTGAATGAAACAGTTAATTCCGAATCGTATTTTTCTTTTCCAAATCCTTTCGTTTTAACAGATGTGATAAATTATTATTCAGTAAAAAAGGGAGAACAAATCATTGAATTGTATAATTCAACCGGGAATAAAACTGAAATCTTATTCAATGGTAATTTGGATAAAGGAATACATCACTTTCAATTAAAAAACCGGATTCCTTCTGGTATTTATTTTATAAGACTGGTGAATGAAAATATAATTCACACAAAACCTTTTATTGTGATAAATTGATCGAGTGATCAAATATATATGATATATCTTCCACCAGCTCGATGAGGGTGTTGTTGAGAATCGTGGTAGTCGGAACCGCTCCGGGCATTTGTTTTCCCGGACTGAACACAGTATCAAGAATATCATTAAGCAATCACAAACTATTCTGAACAAAGTGAACATCGTTGTACCAAAAACTCTTTCGGTCAACATCTGTTAATTCTCAGGTAAAATGATTTTCGTATTTAATGATTGCTCAACAACCTGCAAATCATTTCTACTAAAATAATTTAAGTTTAATTTATCACTGTGAATCTTTTTGAAATATAATTCCCGGCACTTTTTATTATTATTGAATATATCCCTGAAGCTAAATTGACTGTTGGAATATTGAACAAATGATGTCCCTTGTTCAAGTATCCTAAATGTATTGTGCTGATATTTCTGCCGAAGTTGTCGAATAATTCAATTTCTGTATATGAATCGTTTAGGATTTCTAAATTTAAATATCCTTTATTTCCTTCGATGATGGGATTTGGATAAATGTTCGATATAATATTATTGCTTTCAGATTCATTTACTGATGTGATATATGATTCTATCTGGCACAATGTTTTAATAGTATCAATTGAAATAGAATCAGGCATGAAGGATAATCTGAATTTGAAAGTCTCATTTCTATCGTTATTTACAAGACTGTCAATATGAATTGAACCATCGGGATTAAAAAATTTCACCCATAACAGGGTATGGAAAACATCGGGTATATCTTTGCCTTCCTGCAATTGAGCTAAATTAACCGTTACTTCATAATCTTCATCAGGGACAAAAGTTCTTGTTGAGTTGGTAACAAGATAAATCGGATGTCCAGCTTTGTAAATCCATTGATTGAAAAATGTATCCAAATCAACGGGTGGATTTACTACTTTGCTCTTCAGGAAATTCTTAAATTCTTCGGTATCTAAGGATTTATATCCATAATTATAATTAGAAAACATTTCTCTTAAGATTGCCTGAAAATATTCCATACCGAACTGTACACTTAGCATGTGGTAGACAACTCCTGCTTTCATATATGTCGTTGCATAATTAAAGACATTGTCAATTGGGGGTGCATAAATTGGTGGTTGTAAATTTTGGTTATTCAAGATTAAATAATTATACATTTTCCCGTAAACAGCGTAATCATAATAAACGGAATTGTTTCTTCCCAGCCATAGTGTTTCACTCCAGACAGCACCGCCTTCGTTAATCCAGATGTCATTCCATGAGGCACATGTGATTAAATCTCCTAACCATTGATGAGCCATTTCATGAGCTATAACAAGCTGGTTTCCGTTATCTGCATTCCCCCCCCATTTGTTTATCTTACGAAGAACATTTCTGTGCAATGTTGTAATTGTCTGATGTTCCATGCCTCCGAACCAGCAATCCTGAACAGCTACCATGCCGTATCTTTCATAAGGATATTCACCAAATATTGTCGAATAAAATTCCATCATCTTGACACTGTTCCTAAATGCGTAAGTTGCATTGTGAGTCATTCCGTCGCTTGAAGTATCCTGAAAATCTTTTTCCCAAACATAGTATTCGATTTTGATTGAATCTTCGGGGTTAGTTACCCGTTTGTACCAATCATAATAATAATGATATTTGCTTGCGGCGGCATGCATAAGGTAAGTTGCTAAAGGAAACTTATGCTCCCAGTAAAAAGTTGTGGAATCCTCGACTTCAACAGTATTTTTTAAGATTCCATTTGAAGTTACAGTATAGCCCTTTGGAACTTTAACTGTGAATGTGCTAAATGCTTTGTCATAAGGTCTGTCGTTGCATGGCATCCATGTACGTGCATCTATTGGCTCAGCCATTGTATATACGATTTTTTCTTCGATATAGACTGTATCATAATCAGGTGGCGGACCAAAATCTATGGGTGTACCCTTTTCATATACATTGATACCACCTTCGTTGTTAGTAGAGGAAAAATTATATTTAATATCCAGAACCACAGTATCTCCTGTATTGAATGGTTCGTTGAAATTTACCTTCAATATACCTAATGCTTTTTTATTTGAGTTGGCAGAAGGTTGACCATTAATTAATATATTTTCGATATTAAGTAAGAGAGCATCAAGTTCGATATATTCAAGATTATCTTCGAGAATGACTAACTGAATTTTATTTGTACCATTGAAGCGTATAAGACTGCCGTTTTCGTATGGTGTATTTATTACATCATACCAATCCATATATAAGTCATATCGAAGCACATCGTAGTTTCTTTTTTCAAGTTCAATATACTCTTTCAGAAATTTATTATTTTTAGATTTATGATAGTTGCTATAATTTGCTTTATCAAAAATATTATTGTCAGGTTGAAGGTAATCCGGAATATCCTGAGCACTTGTATTGTATAAAAATACAAAAATTAAAATCAGCGTATTAATCAGTTTCATAAAATTTATTATACCTTTTAAAAAAAATTTACTAAATTAGAGTTCAAAAATATCAATAAATTATTAAAGTTCCTTAATTAAAAATATTATTAACAATGTTTGTCGGGGAAATCTATGGATATAACAACAAAATTAAGGTTAAATAACGGCAAAGAAATACCTGCTCTTGGTTTAGGTGTTTACTTAAGCAAACCCGGGAAAGAGACATACGAAGCTGTCCGCTATGCTTTGGATATTGGCTACAGGCATATAGATACTGCGGCTCTTTATGCTAACGAGGAAGATGTTGGCAAAGCAATAAGGGACAGTGGAATACCCAGAGTAGAAGTATTTGTTACGACAAAAGTCTGGAATTCCGACCAGGGTTATGATAGTACAATGAAAGCATTTTATAAAAGTTTAAGGAAACTTAATTTTGATTATATTGATTTGTATTTGATACATTGGCCCCAACCAAAAACAAGATGCGATACATGGAGAGCTTTGATTAAGATTTATGATGAAAAAAGAGCAAGTTCTATTGGTGTAAGTAATTATACTATTAGGCATATGGAGGAAATTCTTCATGGTTCACCCTTCAAACCGCTTATTAATCAGGTTGAGTTCAGTCCATATCTTTTCCAAAGAGACATTCTGGCATATTGCACAAGAAGAAATATTTTGGTTGAAGCATATACTCCATTAGTAAGGGGTAAAAAATTTGGAGACCCGAAATTAAAATCTCTTGCTGAAAAGTATTCGAAATCACCTGCACAAATTTTGATAAGATGGGCATTGCAGGTTGGTGTGATTGTCCTGCCAAAATCGGTACATCCGGAAAGAATAAAAGAAAATGCTGATGTATTTGATTTTGAAATTTCTGATGATGATATGGAACTTCTCGAAAACTTTAACGAAAATTACAGGGTTGCATGGGACCCAACGAAGATTGAGTGATTAATTGTTAATGGTTAATTGTCAATTGTTAATGAAGATAGGAATAAGGGATTGAATTCTTAATTGTTATATATTATCTTGTTTCTTTCGATTGCGTAGCGAATTAGCTTTTCGAGAGTTTTTATATCGATGTCATCAATCTTTTTGAAATAAAGACAGGCTTTTCCGACTTTATATTTACCAAATTTCTGCATTAGTTCTTCGTTTTTTTCAAATCCATAAGAAAGATATAAAGTAAGATTTTGCTTGCGTGGAGAAAAACCGACTAAGAACCAATCACCTTCACGTCCACTTTTAGATTTATAATGTATGTTCCCAAAACCAATGATGCTGTCACCCCACATTTTTGGTTCAGCCCCGGTGATTTTTTTCATAAGAGCAAGAATAGTAAAAGAATCTTTTCTTTTCTCCTCGTCATCAACTTTGTTAATGAAAGCTTCGACACTTGCATCAGTTTGTTTAGTTTTATTTTCAGCCATTTTCTACCTTGATTTTATTCAAAAAATTAAAAAACGTAAGTACTAATTTTCTATTACATCTGTGATTGTAGCTCGAAATAAATACAATAATTATCATTAGAAAACTTCTAACCTCCAAAAAATATCATTAATTAACGGAGAGTATAATGAAAGCATTATTGAAAATATTTTTAGGTTTATTTATTGTTTTACTGACTGTGAATAATACCTACAGTCAGGACAAAAGAGTTTATAACCATCTTGTTTATGTTTATAAAGTCAGAAATATAGAAGGAAAAGAAACTTCACTTGAGGATTATAAAGGCAAGGTTTTACTGATAGTCAACGTTGCAAGCAAATGTGGATATACTCCACAGTACAAAGGATTGCAGGACTTGTATGAAAAGTATAAGGACAAAGGATTAGAAATTTTGGGATTTCCATGCAATCAGTTTCGTGGTCAGGAACCCGGCAGTAACAAGGAAATTTATGATTTCTGTACAAAGGAGTATGGCGTAACTTTCCCGATGTTTTCAAAAATTGAAGTAAACGGAGAAGATGCAGACCCGCTATTTCAGTATTTAACCGGAGATGGTTCCGAACCAATCAGATGGAATTTTGAGAAGTTTCTTATTGACAGAAAAGGTATGATGACAAAAAGATTTGGGACTAAAATAGAACCGAAAGATATAGAAGCGGATATTGAGAATTTGTTGAGTAGATAGATTAATATTTTATTCTTTCCAAGGATAGTATCCTCTGTAATTGCAGAATGTGGAATCAATGTCATTTGGAATATTCAAGACACAGGAGAATTGCGGTTTGTTTGTTCCATCTGTAAATGGACCATAAATTTCAAGATGATAAATACCCGGTCTGATATTTCTGATTTCGTAGTTTATATCGTACAAGCACTCACAACGACAACCTGCCTTCGCTTGCTTTTCCATTATTTTTATGGTATCGCCCGGGAAGTAGTAAGAAGCTGATATTTTATCAGGACAACAGTTGAAACCTGCGTTGATATGAGTTAGCAGTACGACCTGATAGCTCATAAAATAATTGTAAGTAACACATTCGTAAGAAGCTGAGCTAAGCTCCTGAATTTCACCAATGGTATTTTTGCATTCAGTATGATTAATAATTCTTCCCGCTCTTTCGTTAAGAAAAGGGAATTCACAGGTTGGCTCCCCCTGTTCAATTTCATTGCAGGATGTAAATATTAAGACAAGTGCTGACATTGATGCAATCGAAAGTATCGAAATCGAAAAAGATTTTCCCAAAATTTTCATAGTTTTTCTCCAATTGTTTCCTATATATATGTATAAACACATAAAACGCGAAAAAGTTTCATTTTGGGTGAAAATAAATTGAAATTCCTAAAAAGACAGAAAAGAATATTTGTTAATTTTGATCAATCATTGTAATTTAATCTAATTAAAAAGTTTAATAAGGATTTAATTATGAAAAAGCACATACAAATAGTCATCTCAGCAATTCTTTTCTTTTGCTTTTCATTTTTAACTTATGGACAAACTCCATTCTGGAAATTGGAAAAAGATTCTATGAATTTAGCAATTCTTGAACTTGACTATCAAACTCACGAATTCATACAAGGGCATTTTTCAGTTCATAAACCTTGTGATGATTGTGACAAAGATAGCTTGCCATTCTTAATAGACGACGTGATGAATGGTGATATAGGATACATAAAATTTCTATATTTTGAAAATAACGAACAAGTATTCCATGGAAGTGTTATTTTTTTGGGAACTGGAAAAATAAAATTTCCACCTTCATTTTTTCCAAAAGACTCTTTTAGATTTTCCACAGGAATTTGTTCGCCACCTCAATCTATCAAGTACTATAAAATTTTATTTTACTCAATTGGTGATTATAGCGATTTTAATGGTAACATAGCATGGCAAGGAATTCAAAATTTGGAAATAATAAAAGATTTTGCAAAAAATCCATATAGAATTGGTATATATTTATATCCTCCTGCTGTTGGGCCTTTTGAACCTGAAAATGCTAGATGGATTATATTTGTATACCAAGGCAAATTAACTCCTAATAGTGTCGATGATGTTAATATGGGAATTACAAATATTTCTCCCAACCCCTTCTCAGAATCCACAACAATACAATATTATCTTAATGACCCTGCTTTTGTCAGTATTAATATTTACAATTCTTTTGGGAATAAACAAATAAATTCAGTTAAAGAATTTCGTGACAGAGGAGAACAGGAATTTGTTTTTGACGGCATGAATTATCCGTCAGGATTGTATTTTTATACAATTCAAATTGGGGATAAGTTCGTTAGCGGAAAAATGGCTTTAATTAAATGAAAAATGAATAGTGAATAGTGAATAGTGAATAATAGTTTTTAACTTTTCGAAAGTTAATTGGAAAAATATCAGCTTAGTATTAAATATATCGAAACGGCTCCTAAAAATATTCCTGCTCCTTGCTTGATTGATATTGATTCACCAAAAAGAAACATACCTAAAACAACAATAAACAGCATCGAGGCAATCGTTAATACAGGTGTCAGTTTGCTAACGTCAAAATATCGTAATAGATATACCTGAAGGAAAAATGTACAGATATATAACACTGCTCCCAACGAAATAAATACATAGAATTCCTTTTGCTGAAGCGTGAAGAAGGTGCCTTTTTTCAATGACACCTGAGCTACAGCTGTCAGCATTATAGTCAAAAATATTAATAGAAATTTTAAATCCATAGCTTTCCGTTTTCCGTTATCCGTTTTTTAGTTCTTTAGTTTTTTTGTTTTTTAGTTCTTCTGTCTTTCCGTCTTTTACCTAATAGTCTAATAGTCTAACAGCCTAAATCAAGGAACTTTGTAAAACACATCATTCAAATACATCAGCGTATATGTCAAAGAGAAAATGATGTATGCCGCTAAAATAATCCCACTCCACTTCTTCCATTCAGGAAATTCAAATTTGCTGTTGTAAATAAGAAACAGGATAATTGGAATTGCATGAACAAAGTATCTGCCCTGCAGACCGAAAATCATATTTGCACCAACGGGTGAAATAAAATAACTCATTAAGATAATCCCGAATATAGACCCAAAGCCGACAAAAAAGAAAATTGATTTTTGCCAGAACTTAACAACAATTTCTTTTTTAGCGTCAAGAAATGCGACTGTTATCAGTATCAAACCGTGAAAGAAGAAGAACCAGTTGGGCAGTAATGTATATGAGTAACCAAACCTGCCAATGGTACCCCCTGTCCATTCCTGACGGAAGTTATTAATATTCCCTAATATATTTGAAATGATATTTCCAGGATTATTAAGCTGATAATCAATATTCATAGATTGATTCTTATATAAATCCTTTAGCAAGGCTGTGCTTGAATCCAAATGATAGCCCTGTGCGGCTAGGATTTTACTCCATGTCCATCCGGGCAAGTAATACAGTATAATACAGAATGCAAACATTATTAGATAGATGTATATACTGCCCAATTTAATTTTGAATTTATTCACAGGAATAACAAAGATCAGAAATGGGATTAATGGATATCCATCTTTTGAATATCTGTGAATGAGTAATACCAGAACAATAAATAGTAATTCACGCCATGTAACAAATGATTTTTCATCGAATGCGAATTTTAAAATAAGGGCAAAAAACAAAAATGTCAGGGAAATACTCAACACATCATATGTAACGGAAGCACCCTGATACAATAGCATGGGTGTTAAAGCATAAAGCATAAGGACATTTTTGAATACCGGTGTAAATCTAATTGCATAAAAGATTATTATAAGGTAAAAAGTCAGACCGCCGATACGCCCCCACCAATTGAGCCATACCGGGTTGTCATTGATTATTTGTCCGATGAAGATACCTGTAACATTCGGAATATAACCGACAGCATTATAATTGTAAAGATGGTCATGAATGAATTGCCGGTTGTTTGGATTCAAAGGAATATCTTCGAGTTCTTTCAATTTGTTTTTGCTGATTTTCATTGTTTCGGAAAAACGTATTCCCTGAAATTTTTTCGGAACTTCAGCAATATTTGTCGGGATAACTCCGCCTATTTTATTATCGCCCTGTTCCGGCAGAAGAAATCCTTTAGCAAGAAAATATGAATGGACAAAATGCCTGTCCTCGTCGTTTGATTGCCATGGAGGATTGATAAAGACAAAATATAATCCAAAAATAATGCCGAGTAACAGGAATATCCATTCGGGCTTTAGTTTGTCTGTTATTATTTCTGACAAAGTATTTGACTTCTTTTTTTTCTGTGTAGTTATGCTTTTTGCCATGACACAATATTATTTATTAACTGTTTTATGAAATTTTAATTTGAGAATACTATAAAAGAAACTTGAGAAAAATATTTGAAAACTGACAATCATTAAAGTTGCCGATATAATGACAATTCTCATAGTACTACTGATGGAAAGATCTTTAAACCAACCTCTTTCGAGCAGGACAAGTGAGAAAAGAACGCCTGCAAATCCACAGAGAAATATCACCAATCCGATAAAAAGCCCTTTTTCAAGAGTGGCATATTTTAACAATCTGTTCAAACGGGGATGTTCCGGTAACAACTCTTCCTGAACAGCAAAAACTTTTGTCAATACAGCAAATGACACACCCTGAACACCGATAATAATCAGTGCCGCCGCATATAGCATTGTATGCACATCTAAATTAAGTTTTGACCCCGGGAGAAGCCAAATGTTTATAGCCATGCCGGCTATTATCATAAAAATACTGGGATACAAAAAAAGCCAGCGGGGAGAAAACAGCAATAAGAATCTCAAGTGACGCCAACCATCACGCACCGGTTTTAAATGAGCCGGACCGGGTCTTCCTGATGGGAGCATTACTACCGGAACTTCAACAATTTTTTGATTTTTCAGAGTAGCTTTTACAATCATTTCGCTTGCGAATTCCATTCCTGATGTACGCAGATTCATTTCAATATATGCTTTCTTTGTAAATCCTCTCAGTCCACAATGGAAATCTTTGATATTGCTTCTAAAGAAAATTCGTCCCAAACCGGAAAGGATCGGATTGCCAATATAACGATTGGCAAATGACATGGCATTCTTTTCGATACCGCCTTTGAACCTGTTGCCTACAACCAGATCATATCCCTGACGAAGATATTCGAGAAAGGGTAAAAGATTTTCCAAATCATGACTTCCGTCAGAATCACCCATGATAATGTATTTGCCTTTTGCGGCATTGATGCCACCCATTAATGCAGATCCGTAACCTTTTTCATTAACGTGTACCAGTTCGACTTGCTTTTGTTTGATAATTTCGATGGAACCGTCAGTACTTCCGTTGTCGGCAATTACTATTTCGGCATTCAGATTATTAGTATTGATAAATTTCCTGGCATTTTCAATACAACCCTCTATTGTCTCTACTTCGTTTAAGCAGGGCATAACGATTGAAAGTTCATATTCGAAAATTTCAGATTCTGTCATTATTAGCTGAAAAATTACAAAAAAATTGTTGTATCAGTTTATTCTACTGACCAAGTATAAAAATACTAAAATACAAAAATATATTCTTTTAGTCAATAATTGTTGATTGTTAATTGTTAATGGTAATGAAGAAGGGAGTTCAGCAGACGGCAGACGGCAGACAGTAAGAAGTGAGAAGGTATCCTTCCAAAAGCTCAGGATGACAAGGGAAAGCAGGAGGAAAGATGGGATGTTAGGTAGGTTTTTACCGAATTTATCCTTCGGCAAGCTCAGGATAGCGAGAAGTAAATTGTGGAAATTTGACAATTAATATTATTTTTATTCGCAGAATTAAGAAAATTTGCTTATTTTTCATTTTGCAGTCAGCTGATTATTGATAGTCAATTGACAAATGAGGTAATTAAGATGAAAAATGTTTTATCGGAAAATCTGAAAAATAACAAGGCAATGCAAGATGTTGTTGTGATTGGGGTAATAGCAACATTGTTTATAATTATTGCCTCATCATCAGGATATTTCCTTGCCGGTATTACTAAAGATATTGTCAAAGACTACCAGGGCGTTGCAGTGAAGTTGACAATACTTGTAATAATATCAATATCATTACTGGTGTTTTCAATCAGACGGATGCTTGAGTTAAGAGATGAGATTTTAAGACGTAAGGACATGGAACGTCGGATGTATAAAAGCCGCTCTGAACTTCAAGCAGTACTTGATGGTGTACCCGATATGATTATGCAGGTTGATATTAACCTGAAGATTCTTTGGGCAAATAAGGCAGTCTTGAATAGGGATGCTCAAGCTATCGGCAAAACATGCAAAGAAACTTTCTCTATTATCGGTGAATCTGTCATTGAAACGTATAGTAAATGGGCAATGGTAACAGGTATTATTGAGAAAGGGATTAAGTATCAACCTACAATGATTGGTGAAGATACAGGAAGTTATTGGGAGGGTATCGGCATTCCATTGAAAGCAAAGGATGGAGTTATATATGGAGCAATTGCAATAGGCAGAGATGTAACCGAAAGAATGAGAATTGAACATACTTCGAATTTGCTCGCATCAATCATGGAATCTACTGACGATGCAATTTACGGTATGACATTCGATACAACAGTCTTAAGCTGGAATCTTGGTGCTGAAAATATTTATGGATTTCATTCCGCAGAAATAATCGGAACAAAAGGAGACAGAACGATCTTACCGCAGGAGAGAATTTTGTTTTTAGAAAAAATTGAAAAAGTAATACGGTCTCAGGAAATTGAAAGATTTGAATTTATGCGTATCAGAAAAGACAGGAATGAGATTTATGTTTCTGTTACTCTTTGTCCTTTCGTTGATACTACAGGAAGAAAAATTGGAGTTTCTGCGATTGACAGGGATATTACACAAAGAAAATTAGCAGAAAAGGCATTAATTGAAAGCGAATCAAGATACAGAGAACTTTTTGCAAACATGACAAGCGGTGTTGCGGTATATGAACCAATAAATCATGGGCAGGATTTTATTTTCAAGGATATGAATGATGGTGCTGAAAAAATAGAAAACATGGAAAAAGAAAAGCTAATAGGGAAGAAATGCAGTTCTATTTTTGAAAAGGCACATATACCGGAAGCATTGGATATTATCAGGAATGTATACAAAACGGGTAAATCTGCACAGCATTTATTAACGATGATAACTTACGATAAAACAACCGGTCAGCAATCGGTAAAGAGTTGGCGGGATAATCGTTTGTACAAACTTCCGAGCGGTGAAATAGTAGCGATTTATGACGATATTACAGAAAGAGTTCTTGCTGAGGATGCATTGAAAGACAGTGAGGAGAAATTTCGTACTTTGGTAAGTACTGCACCTGACGGAATTGTATTGATTGATATTGACGGAACTGTAATTGAAGCAAATTGGGCTTTCGCAGATATTTTTGAATTTGAAAGGGAAGAAATATTAGGAAGAAACTTTTCTGACTTTTTCCCTGAGGGCAAAAGCAAAGATAGAGGCATGGAAGCACTTGGATTTGAAGTCATTAATAAGAATAGCCAACTTAAAGCTGTTAATAATAACCAGGATGAAAACAGCAATGTTCAACAAAGAGAAATTATTGCTAAGTCAAAAAGCGGAAAGGAGATTTATATTGAATTATCAATTGCGCATTTGCAGGATGATTTGGGAATATTGACAGGTATGATTGCTATTATACGCGATATCAGTATAAGAAAACAATTTGAATATGAGCTTCAGGATTCAAGAGAGCAAATGCGGAATCTGGCAATTCACCTTCAGTCAGCCAGAGAAGAAGAAAGAAAGAACATTGCCTTCGAAATACACGACGAGCTTGGTTATGCACTAACTGCTTTGAAGCTGGATTTGGCATGGCTTATGAAAAAAACTAACACAGGAGACAATACGATTATTCAGAAATCCAGAACGATGGCTGAACTAATTGACACAACTATTAATAAAGTCAGAACAATTTCCACTCAGCTAAGACCGTCTATATTAGACCATTTTGGATTAATCGCGGCTATTGAGTGGCAGGCAAATGAATTTCAAAAGAGAACTGCTATAAGATGTAAAGTGAATCTTGAGACGACAGATATGCAGTTCAAGGACCCATTCAGCACTGCAATTTTCAGGATATTTCAGGAGACATTGACAAACATAGCGCGTCATGCAAAAGCTTCGAGAGTAGATGTGAGTTTGCTAAGAATAAGTGGCGATAAAAAGGATACGGGAGTACTGAATGAAAATGATTTTTTGGAATTAAGAATTAGTGACAACGGAGTTGGTTTGCCAAAGGAGGAATTGATTAATCCCAAGTCTTTGGGTTTGATAGGGATAATTGAAAGAGCTAAATCTATAGGCGGCAATGTCGAATTCATAAGTGAAAAACAGAATTCAGAAGAAAAACCTAATAAATCAGACAGTGGTTTTGGAACAACAGTTTTATTAACGATACCAATAAAAGAAATTATAAAGGAATAAGTATGATTAGAATTATTATTGCGGACGACCATGCAGTTGTCCGAAAAGGTTTAAAGCAAATCTTTGACGAAACATTGGATTTAGTTGTTACAGATGAAGCGAATTCAGGAAATGAATTACTTGATAAAATTAAAATCAATGATTATGATGTGGTTATTTTGGATATATCAATGCCGGGAAAAGACGGGCTTGATACACTCAAGGAGCTTAAGGGAATAAAACCGGATTTGCCTGTTTTGATTTTCACAATTTACCCTGAAGAACAATATGCAGTCAGAGTTTTAAAAGCAGGAGCTTCCGGATATATCAACAAGGAAAGCGAACCTGAATTGTTAATTGAAGCAATAAGAAAAGTATCACATGGAAGAAAGTATATTTCTCCATACCTTGCAGAACTGCTTGCATCAAACCTTGACACAGGTGAAGCACCTTTACACGAACAGCTTTCGGACAGGGAATATCAGGTGATGTGTATGATTGCATCAGGAAAGACTGCTACAGATATAGCTAAAGAACTTTCGCTCAGCATTAATACTATTTCTACTTACCGAATAAGAATTTTGGAGAAAATGAATATGAAGAATAATGCTGAAATAACCCATTATGCTTTGAAAAATCGGCTTGTTGAGTAGGAAAGAGTTAGGAGTTACGAGTCTAAAGTTAAGAGTTATGAATTTGAGAGTAAGGTAGAAGAAAAAAAAGTTTGGAATTCAAAGTTAAAAACAATGGATTATTTTAGAAAATAAATGAAAAAATTAATAAAAAAATTAATAAATTGCACATTATTTATTTGATGAAAAGAGGTATTTATGTTATTTGTTGACATACTTGGCAATGTTGCTTACGGAACGTACCTTCTTGCTTCCGGATTTAAAAAAATCATATACCTGAGAATAGCACTTGTTGTTGCGGGTTTACTTGAGCTTTGGTATTTTGTAATTACTAAACCTGATGATTTATTAATCAGTATCATTTGGGGTATTCTTTTCGTAATGATTAATGTCTTTATGATTGGTCTTTATATTTATGAACATAAAGCATTGGCATTAAAAGATGAAGAGGCAAAACTATATTATATGGTTTTTCATAAAATGGAAAAAGTCCTTTTTAAGAAGCTCATGAAAGCAGGACATTGGATTGCCTGCCCACAGAATTGTACCCTTATTAGAGAAAATGATAAAACCAATACATTAATGGTCCTTTTTGAAGGGAGGATCCGAATTGAAGTTGAAGGTAAAGTAATAACCAACCTAAATCCCGGAAGTTTTATTGGAGAGATTAGTTTTCTTGCAGGTGGTAATGCAACTGCAACAGCAACAGCTGTAGATGAATCCCGACTCTTTTGCTGGGATAAAAAATCATTATTGAAACTTTTAGACCAGAATCCGAACATGGATGTAGAAATGATGAAAATATTTAGCTCGGACCTTGTTAATAAACTCATTCAAAGCAACAAATAAGAAAAGCAATAATTTTTTTAATCGAAAATATATTTTATGCCAAATTGGGCATTACCGGCAAACCCATCATCTTTGACTTTATCGTAATCATCATTGTAATGCATGAGGTAAATCTTCTTTTTCCATTTATCGGGTAAAGTTCTTAGTTCATCATATGATGCATGAACAGGATTTTTTGTAAACGAACAGTCGTGGAAAATAATCTCAGCTTTATCGGCATATATATCTAATAATGATTTATCGAATTTTGTGTCGCTTGTATACATAACCCGCTTATCTATCATCAAGCCATAGGAAATGAATGCCTGTTTTTGCGTTTTGGCTGAATCGGGAATGTGATTAGTCCCAAATAATTCTATATCAATGCCTTTGTATTTTATTTTATATTTTGTTCTGTCTTTTGAAGAAATTGGCTTTGCTAATAGAATATCGAAATAATCAGTTATATTTAATCTTTTATTCTTAATTCTTTCGTTCCATTCCAGACCGCCTTTGAGAGAGTAATTCCAAAGTATATCCTTGTATTCTTTCGTAGTTATTAATTTAAGCTTCGGATTGTTAGGAAAATTTGGACCTGAATATCTTTTATTAAGAGCCAAATATTCAACACCGCCGATGTGGTCAGCGTGACTGTGTGTAGGAAGAAATGCTTCAATATCCAATGGGCTCAGACCTAAATGCTTTTCAAGGGAGATAGGGGCATTATAGCCAAAATCAACGAGGATATGTGCATCTCCTTTTACTATAATAATGTTGTTATTATATAGTAATTGAGAAAATGCAGTACCAGTACCAAGAAAAATTATTTCAAGGTTCCCATCATTTTGTAGCTTAAGTTTATTTTTAATTTTATATATTTTCATAATTATCCTCAAGTCAATTTATAAAATTAAGAAAATATTATGCCAAATTCTAAAGAAATGTTCATTATTAGAAAGTAATGAATTTAGAGTATTCCATTTTATTGCTTAATAAACATTTTTCCTTTTATATCATTAGATCTTATCATATAAACGAAATAAATTCCCGGAGATATATTTCCAGAATTGATTTGATAAATATTCATATATATTATTTACAAGTAAGTCGTTATAAACACATTCTCTAAATATATTATAATAATTAACCTGAATATTTGAATTATTTCTCGCAAAGCACGCAAAGAATACAGAGTAACAGAGAAATAACTATTAACCATTAACAATTAACAATTGACCATTCACCCATGTTTCCTCGACATGATTAATTCCGAAGTGATAGAATAAATCCGTATATGTATGTGTATCAAGAATAATGAAATTGGCAAGTTTACCGACTTCAAGACTGCCCATTTTATCAGATTGGCATATAGCAGCGGCACCGTTTAATGTTGAGGCAGTGATTGCTTCTTCGGCACTCATGTTCATATTAATCACTGCAAGCGATAATATCGTTTGCATGTTTTCAGTAAAGCAGGAACCGGGATTACAATCAGTTGACAAAGCTACGATACATCCGGTGTCAATTAATTTCCTTGCAGGAGCATAGGGCAATCTGATGAAATACGCTGTCCCAGGCAACAAAGTTGCAACTGTACCCGATTCCTTCAAAGCATTTATTCCTTCATCGGATACAAATAGCAAATGGTCGGCTGATACTGCTCCCAATTTGCACGCTAACTGAGTTGAACCGAAATCTGCAAGCTCATCGCAATGCACTTTCAATTTTAGTCCGTTGTCGAGACCGGCTCTCAAAACCTTTTCACCTTCTTCGAGTGTATAATATCCCTTATCAATAAAAGCATCGCAAAACTCAGCAAGATTTTCTTCCTTGACGGCAGGCAGCATTTCTTTGCAGATTAAATCAATATAAGCATTGTGATTGTTTCTGTATTCCGGTGGGAAATCGTGAGCACCCAGAAAAGTTGAACTAATATGAACAGGTAATTCGGATTTCAATTGCTTAATAGCTCGCAAAAGTTTCAATTCACTTTCAGTCGAAAGACCATATCCGCTTTTCATTTCGAATGCCGTTGTGCCATGTTTGATGGCATTTAGAGCAATTCGTTTGCCGGATACAACCAACTCTTCAATATTAGCTTCTCTTGTCCCTTTAACGGTTGTTAAAATACCACCTCCTTCTTCTGCAATTTGTTGATAGCTCACACCTCTCAAACGTCTTGCAAATTCATGTGAGCGGTTGCCTCCGAATACAATATGCGTATGCGAATCAACAAATCCCGGTAAAATGGTTTTACCTTTTGCATCAATGATTTTATTGGGTGTAAAAGTATTATTTGAAATCAGCGGTTTCAATTCATTGACAGTTCCCACCCATTTAATTTCCTTATCGAAAATCATAGCTCCGTTTTTTATTTCGCCAATATCTGACATATCACTACCGGCTTTTTGTTTTTTTCCGTTAGCATTGACAGTTACCAATGAACTAATATTTGTGATTAATGTTGTCATATTTTAAAAGAATATTTTATTAAATTATATTTTAATTAGACGAAAAAGCGTGAAGATATTATCAGAGGATTACCATATACAACCCCTCCTTGTTAGGAAGGGAAAACAGAACACACCCAGTCCCTGCGGGACACCCCTCTCAAGAGGGGATTTATACTCACTTTTCATCCCCTTTTTGTTTTATCCCCTCTCGAGAGGGGCAGGGGTGTGTTCTTCTATTTTCTAAAACCGGGGAGGTGTTAAAAAACATTTCCAAAAATTTGCGAACTCCCAATACTACAATGTCACATAAACAGCAAAAACGTCTCAGCAATAATCGAATAAATTCGTTTTCTCCTGTTAACCTTTAAATGAACAAAGCTAATTCAAGCAAGGCATAGTTTAATCCCGCCGGGATATTTACCGTTTTTTATTTTCTGTACTACCATAATGTAATCCCTATCGGGATATTTTCTGTTTTTGTTTCACTTTTTCGCTGTTTCACGTTTCACTGTTTCACGTTTCGTTGTTTCACATTTCACGAAAAACTGACGACTAAATAAACCTAATTGAAACAAAAAATAAATAAATATATACAAGCGGTATTACAAATAATATGCTGTCGAACCTGTCCAAAAAGCCGCCATGACCGGGGATTATCGCCGAACTGTCTTTGACTCCGGCATCACGTTTCAGTTGAGATTCCGCAAGGTCACCGATTTGTCCGAATATTCCGACTATAACTCCGATAACAATTGAATGGATTAACGGGAAATCTTTAATTAGTATTTCGGCTGAAAGCCAAAATGCAATAATGCCAAAAAAGAAGCCGGCGATAGCACCTTCCCATGTCTTTTTTGGGCTGACTCGTTCGAAAAGTTTATGTTTGCCAAATCCCTTTCCGGCAAAATATGCGGCTGAGTCACATATCCATATTGATATCAGAATACAAAGCAAAAGCCATGCACTTTCACTGTCTGTCAAAAGCAATGCAGGACTGTTTAAATGAAGAAAGTCTAAAGTGCTGTTTTGCAAAATACTCATATCCTTATACATATTTCTTAGCAAAATCACGAAAGAAAATGATAATGAAATATAGAACACTCCTGTTACCGTTGAAGAAATATTCAAATTAATATTTGGCTTTTTCCGCCAAAGTTCAAAAATCAATACAAAAAGCACAAATATTATCATAAGAATTGTTGTGTTCAACAAGGCAATTAAAAAAGAATAATAAGATACATTTAAAATTAGAAGGAATCCAAAAAACAACCCCATAACTTTATTCGGATATGAATACTTTTTTTCTGCCATTTTGTAGTATTCCCATAAGCTTACAGAAGAAATTATCATTACAATAATATCAAATATCCATCCTCCAATATATATAAGAAATATGGCTAATGGGATTGCAATAATTGCAACAATTACTCTTTTTAATAGTTCGCTCAATTTATTTCCTAAAAATAATTCTAAAATATAATTTCAAAACTAATCTTTTTTTCTTATTTTCTCATAAAATTAAATGGATAATTTTTGAAAACATTTTTAAATGGAGGATTTATGTCATCGCCAAAAATTCAAAATGAGGAGTTGCGACCTTATTTACCTTACCTGTTAAAAGACATATGGGAGATGGGCAATATTCCTGCATATAAATATGAGCTGCTAAGTAAAAATCTACTGACTGCTTCTAACCCTTCAATTATTGACCTTGGATGCGGCAAAGGTGCCGAGTTAATCCAATTAGCAGAAAAGTTTAAATTTCAGGGAACCGGTGTTGATATTTATCCGGAATTTATTGAAGAAGCGAATTTTAGAAAAAAACTTAATAATTGTGAGCATTTGAATTTTATCAATGATAATTTTGTTACTAATCTTTCTGCATATAAAGATTTTGATATTATCCTCTTTGAATACAACTCAAAACTCTTCGGCAGTGTTGCTGAATCTTTGAATAAAATAAGAACTATTTTAAAAGACAGCAAGGGTTATATTCTTTTTGATGAAGCTGTGTTAAATGATGGAACAAAAGCTGAAACGATAAAAGATTTTCAGGTTTACAAAAATGTAAAGGAACAAATACTTGCTTCTAATTTTAAAATCATCGGTTATATTTATTGGAATGTTCAATATATGACGAGACAATATGAGTTTAACAATATTTGTATTTCTCGCAGAGTTTCGGAATTGATTGAGAAAGAACCCGAAAAAGAAGAACTTTTCCAGTCTTTCCTAGATCATCAAAAACGAAAAGAAAAATTATTTGAGAAAGACTTAAACTGTATAACATGGCTATTAGGGACAAATTAGGTCTTGAAAAAAGAATTAGATTTATATATATTTTCGGATTTTGACGGTACCATTACTAAAGGAGATATCGGGGATGAACTTTTTAGAGTTTTTGGCAAATTCGAACCATATATTTCACAATTATTATCAGGTGAAATTGATATTCGCAGGTATTGGAATCTTGTCAGCTCGGAATTGAGAAGTGATGTAAATGAAAATACAATCATAGATTTTGCCCTTTCATTCGAAGTTGACTCCAACTTTAAAAAATTTGCACATTTCTGCAGGGAAAATAATCTTCCGTTGACTATTATCAGTGATGGATTTGACACTTACATTAACCCGGTTTTAGAAAGTATTGATTTAGATTGGCTTCCTGTTTTCTGTAACAAAATGAATTTCATTAATAATAAAGCAATACCATTCTTTCCTTTTGCTTCGGAATCTTGTACATGTCTTTGTGCCTCCTGCAAAAGAAACTCGATTCTTTCTGTTGTCCCCGAAAATGCTGTGATTGTCTTTATCGGTGATGGCTTTTCGGATTACTGTGCCGCAGAGCACGCAGATATTATTTTTGCAAAAGACCGATTAGCCGCTTACTGCAACGAAAACAAGATACCGCACTATCCCTTTTCAAACTTTTTCGAAGTTCAAAGAATTTTATCGGATGTTATTAAAAATAAAAAATATAAAATCAGAAACCAGGCAAAGCTTTTGAGAAAAAAAGCGTATGAAGTTGAGTGAATAGTTTAGTCGGTAGTCGATAGTCGAAAGTTATTAGTCGTTAGTCGTCAGTCGTCCTTCGACAAGCTCAGGTTGACAGTCGTTTAAAAAAAAAGAAGTGAAGAATCCCAATCGTATTTCTTCACTTCTTTTTTTAGTTCTTTAGTTCTATGGTTCTATAGTCTTTCTGTATGCTGTCTGCAAAAATTCCTAATTATTAAATCGTTCCTCCCGTACCTGAAGCATCAGCGATTCCTTCAACAACTCCTTTGATTAAACGTGAAGTCTCCTCACGTATAGCATCACCCATATGAGTCCTCTCAACAAGTTCGGTTATTCTTATTTTTGCTTCACGGATCTCTTCCTTTTCAAATAAATCTTCTAAAAGGCGCGATACCTGAACCAAGCTCAGCAATGCTGTATTCCTTTCGTCAGGATTTTCGTGCTTCAAAATAAATTTCTTAATCCTGCTCCTTAATTCTTCCTCAGGTTCTGGATTTATAGTTGGATATTTTGTTCTGGTTATTAACGATAAAACCTTGTAAGTTTCTTCTTTTAACACATTACTTCTTACAAGATGCTGTAATGTCTTTTCTTTTATTTTTTTTACTTTATCATTCAACTTTAACATCCAATATTTGGTATCTTTCTTCTTTCCGGAATCAACAATGATTTTTAATACTTCATCGAAAAATTCATTACCCGTAGGTGTCGGGTCTTTGACTAATATCTTGCTGTCTTGATAATCAATCTTGTCGGCAAAATATAATTCAATTAAAATACCGCCGATAATTGAAAATGGCAATATACCCATAGCAGTAAAAAGTACTGTGCCTTTCTCATCCTTTAAGGCAATCAACATCAATTGTTCAGGTAATGTCAGCATATATTTTCCTTTAGTTATTATTATTCAAGTTCTAATATCATCAAAATTTCTTTAAATTCCAAAATAAATATTATATTTAATAATTATTTTAAAAAATAAGTTAATAATTGGTTTATTATATTAGTTGCTCAAGTCCATAAATTATGTTATTTTTTCAACCATTAATATCACAATTTAAATAATTGTGGATTAAATAATTATTGATTTATTATCAATATTTATAAATTGTGAACTGTTAACTAATGATTAATCAATGAGTAACGACGATAGTAAAAGAACTTCTGCAATAACTTCTCCCGAACATTCTTCGGAAGATGAAATTGAATATACTCTAAGACCTAAGGTTTTTGAAGAATTCACAGGTCAAAGAAAAATTGTTGAGAATCTGAAAGTTTTTATTAGTGCCGCTAATAAAAGAAAAGAAGCTTTAGACCATGTCCTTTTGACAGGACCTCCCGGATTAGGAAAAACTACTCTTAGTTATATCATCGCAAAAGAGCTTGGCACTAATATTAAAATTACATCGGGTCCTGTTCTTGAAAAGCCGGGAGATTTAGCCGGTATTCTCACAAATCTCGAAGAAAAAGATGTACTCTTTATTGATGAGATACATCGTCTTTCTGCAGTAGTCGAAGAGTATCTCTATTCAGCGATGGAAGAATTCCGACTTGATATTATGATTGATTCAGGTCCTTCTGCTCGGACAATTCAGCTTAATCTTCCAAAATTCACACTGATTGGTGCAACTACAAGAGCAGGTTTACTGACTGCCCCTCTCCGATCTCGATTCGGTGTAGTAAACAGGTTGGATTACTATGATACACATGATTTGCAAACAGTAATCAAACGTTCTGCCTCAATTCTGCAAGTTCCAATTGACGAGCAGGGTTCTCACGAACTTGCTTCACGCTCAAGGGGAACACCAAGAATTGCAAACCGACTGCTTCGGAGAACAAGAGATTTTGCTGAAGTAAAAGGTGACGGAACCATTAATAAAATAATAGCCGCAATGACTCTGACTGCTTTAGAAGTTGACGAATTCGGACTTGACGAAATGGATAAAAGAATCCTGCTGACAATAATGCAAAAATTCTCCGGTGGTCCTGTCGGTATTAATACAATCTCTGCTTCTATCAGTGAAGAGGCAGGTACAATCGAGGAAGTTTACGAGCCTTTTCTGATTCAGCAAGGATTTCTCCAGCGTACTCCCAGAGGCAGAATTGCTACGGAACTTGCATACAAGCATTTCAAAATAGAAAGAACATCTGTTGACAATGGCTTGTTCTCGTTATAGATTATAAAATTCTGATTACTTCCACTTCTTTCTCAAACTCTTCAGGTACGGTTCAGATACTCCCAAATCGAATGCTGTTTGCTTAATCGTTTTTTCCGGATATTTCTTCATATATTTCAGGACTAATGTGTCCAGATGCGATATCCCCGGTACATAAAAATTCAAACCGCTCAAATTTTTTAACATTATTTTTACCGTCTCCAAACCGCATACATTGTACAAAATCTTCAGGTCTGCCGTCAGGTCATTTTCGCTCAACAAATCAAATACGTTTTCCATACATCACCATTTTCTTTCTTTAATATTCTCTGTTAATATTACCGAATGTTGAAAAATAATCTTCAATTACAAATTTCAAATCCTCTATAAACCCACTATCCATGAGCTTCTTCATTGATATTAACTCGATTGTAGCTATCAATATATTCTTCAATCTTTCATATTTAATACTTTCTTTTACATTAATATCAATGATGACATTATTAATATCATTGATAATTTCTTCAACAACTTCAGTCTCCTTTTTCTCAATTTTCTTTGCTTTCATTTTTTTACCTTTTATTAACTATTTTTTATTATTTTATAAATATCTGAAATATATGTTGTTTATTTCATAATAATTTCTTAAATTTGAAATAATTACTAATATATATTGTAATATTTACAACAAAAATATGTAATATTTACAATATATGCAAATATTTATTTAGTTTTATGGGCGAACTTCAAAAAAAAATTGGTCAGCGGCTTCGGGAAATCCGTCTTTTATTCCTTGAAGGTGATAAAGTTTCGGCAAGGCAATTTGCAAATGCCTTAGGTGAGAAAAAGGATAGCATTACCAATTACGAAATGGGTAAGGCAGGAATTCCAAACCGGCTCTTGCTTAAACTTTACGAACGTGGCTTCAATCCTGTCTATATACTGACAGGAGAGGGTTCTGTGTTTGCTGATAACGAAAATGGACAGGTGGTGAAAGAAAAAATCCATTCTAAAAACAACAAAAAATCTAATATTCAAAACATCAGGGAAATTGACCTAACAAAACTCAGTCTGAACGAACTCGAAAGAAAAGTCATTCAATATCAGGTTGCCGCCGGTGATATCCAGAAAATCATCGAAAAGAAAAAGAATCAGGAAATTGAATAATATCTTTTATGATTAAATCTGCTGTAAATAGCAATTATTCCAAATCAACGATAAATGAGCTTTATCATTTTGTCAAATCCGCATTAATAGAAGAACAGCTTGGATTAATGGACAACTCCGCAAAACTTTCCCTGTTATATGAAGAATTAAGCAATAGAGACCGGCTTGATGTTTACAACGAAGCCGTCAGCTCGGCTATTCATCGGGCTGTAAGTCTTCAGGAACTGAAATCCGCTTCTTCGACAGTAAAATTAAGAGGTATATCCGGCGATTCACAATTTGAGTTAACAGAACTCTTAAGAAAAGCATTCATAAGAGATGAAGACGAAAAGAAAACTTCAAGTTCTTTGCAGTTGCTGGAATTGCTCAAAGTATTCGGTATGGATGAAAACTCATTTATTTGCGATGTAACGGGACAGTCCATGATTGATGCAAACATCTTTGAAGGTGATACTTTAATAGTTAACCCAAATAAAAAAGTACTCGAAGGTGATTATGTCGTTGTCAAATTTGATACAGATATATTCGTAAAAAGATTCGTAAGCAATAACGGGATTGAATATTTTGCATCTGAAAACCCCGAATATCAGCCATTCCCGATTGACAACAAAACAGAATTCGAAATTTTAGGTGTAGTAAAATCAGTCATTCATAAATATTAGCTTCAGAATTTATTATCGCTTTATTTCCTAAACATCCCCTGCCTAAAAAAGAGGATATAGGGGGTGCATAAATATACATTGCCACTATCTTCAGATAGTGGATAATGAATTACACTAGCCACGACTTTTAAGTCGTAAAAAAAGGAATACGCAACCCACTGGACTTTAGTCCAAAACATTTATGGCTAAAGCCAAAACCAAATTTTTAATCTATCCAATATCTAAAGATAGTGGCACAAAATATAAATTAGCAAAATCATTTAAATCAGCTTAATCAGTGGTTCAGACAGTGGAGTCTTTGCGTGAAATAGTTTATTCCCTGCGGGAAAACACGGCTTTTAGATTCATTTTGTTACCATAATTCAATCCCTACAGTACAAATTATCAGCTAAATCATTTTATCAATGCTTCAGACATTTACTCTGCCTTCTCTACATCCTTTGCGAGAAATTCTTTCGCTTGACTATTTGCTGTTTAAAATAAATTACCGGCTTAAGTTACAAATCATTATTTTTGTATAATAATTCAAAATAATATGATTATATATGAAAACAAAACTTTATATTACAATTTTTATTCTGCTCACCTTCTCGGGTGTTGGGCAGGTAAAATCACAGGAATCGTTACCCGACACCGTCTGGACAAAAAGGCTTAACGATATAAGTGAGATAGGCTGTGTTAAATTTTCACCTGATGGCAAAATAATAGCAGTTGGTACATATGGTTTTAATTGGGATAATGGTATTATATTTTTAATCGAAACTGAAACGGGTAATATAATTAGGGAGTTAAAAGGACATAGCAAAGAAATTATATCACTTGATTTTTCGTTGACAGGTGATACTTTATTATCAGCAGGAAAAGAAGTAATTCTTTGGGATGTTAATACAGGTGAAATAATTAAAACGTACAGTGAATATTATTTCAAAGCAATATTTATGGAGGATGATAATAGAATTCTCAGCTTAAAATCACCTGAAGAAGCAAAAAAGTTAGTTATATTTGATAAGAATACAGGGATGATAGAAAGAAGTCAAAATTTTTCAGAAATCCCTAATTTTATATATTCAACCGTTAGTAATAAACTAATTATTGAACAGACAATATTTTTCCCAGGGGAAGGTAAGAATCAAAGTTTTCTTAAACTCTGGGACGCAAACACATTTGAAAAAATTGCAGATTTAGGCAATCATGATGACCAAATAACCGATATGGCTTTTTCGCCGGATGGTAGTTTGTTGGCAACTTCAAGTTTTGACCAAACTGTTAAAATATGGGATATTGCAAATAAAAAGTTGCTTAAGAATATTGAACCTAATTATAGTTTTTTACGTTCCAATATTTTCTCAAATGATACAAATTATCTAATAATTGGTTTTTCTTATGTTGAGAATTGCGGAATATTTATTTGGGATATCAAAAGTCAATCATTTGTAAAAGAAATAAAAAATGATTCATTTTGTTCGACAGGAATGGATATGTCCCCAAATGATAATAATAAGCTATTAATATATTCTGGAAGAAACCTACGGCTTATAAATCTTCAACTACAAACCATTGGCGTTGTTCAAACTTTTGAAAATATCAAGAGTATACTGTACCCCAACCCCACAAACAATATAGCAAATATTCAATTTTATCTGGAAAATTCTGATAATATTGAAATTAAGTTGTATGATATTTCGAGTAATTTAATTGAAAAAATATACAACGGATTTTTGAATTCCGGTAATCAAACAATTCCTTATAATTGTTCAAATTTAAGTTCAGGAATCTATTACATTAAAATCTCGTCGCCAAACCTTACTCTGACAATAAAGCTGGTAAAGGAGGGCTGACACATGAAGAAATTAGGAATTAGGAATTAGGAATTAGGAAATATAGAAACAACATGAAAACAACAAATAATACATTGACCATTAACCATTAATAATTAACAATTATCATTTTAAAAACCTTTTCAAAATAATTTAAATTACATTTTGTTCCTTATCCATAATTTTCCAATAAAAACAATGGAGGAAATTATGATTATATACGAAAAACAAAACAGAGAAACAGAACAATCCTATGATACTTTTAAAAAATATTTGGAGATGGGTGAAACAAGAAATCTGCTTGCCTTCAGCATAGAACAGAATATCCCCATAAATACCTTACGCAGAAAAGCAAATAAATGGAATTGGGAACAAAGGGCAGAACAATACGATTTATACCGTCTTAATGATACAGAAAATTCAAACAGCATAAATGATTATACAAGCGATGAACCGTTTAGAGAAATAATTATTTCAACAATAAACACCGTTCATTCAATTTTCGTATTCCTTAACCGGAAGCTGATAATTGGGGATGAAACAATTAACGGCTTAAACTTTGTTCAGATTCTTAAAAGCATGGAAAACCTGCTAAAGCTGAATAATGAGTTGCTAAAAATAATTAAAACCGAAAGAAACAGTTCCGGGCAATTAGATGTGCAAAATCAAGTTAATGTCTTTGATAAATTGCAGAATAATCAAAATTTATTTGCAAAAGCTCAGGATTTATTATCGGAGATTGCCGGAGATTAACTAATTTTCTTTTTACTTTCACAATAAATATATTAAATTAATATTTATTGGTTTGTTATTTTTTGAAATCCTGATTTTAAATTAATGTTACGGTAAAAATTATGAAAGTGAAAAAGACCTTTTTATATTCGGCAATTGTTTTTGTTTTTTCATTTATAATATACGTGCTGACAGCGGCACCCGATTTGACCTTCACAGACAGTGGAGAACTTGCCGGAGTTTGCACAACATTAGGCATTGCCCATCCGACAGGATATCCGCTTTTCACCTTGCTCGGACATCTTTGGACCTACCTGCCTTTTTTCAGCTCTCAGATATATGCTCTGAACATATTTGCAGGATTTTTGACGGCTGTTTCTGCGACAGTATTGTTCAATCTTGTGTTTTTACTTTTAAATTACATGAATAATATTCCCGTATCGAAAAAGTCAAAAGCAAACCAGCGTCAGAAAAGCAAAAAGAATAAAGAACTGATAAACCAAAATACGAAAATATCCGATTCAAATAATCCATCCGAAAATGCTTTGTTTATTATCTCTCTTTCGATTGCATTTCTATACGCCTTTGCACGAACAATCTGGGCTCAGGCAGTTGCTATCGAGGTTTATTCACTGCACCTGTTAATGTTAAATCTTGTCTTATACTTCTTTTTAAAAAGCATATTTATCAGGGAAAATTATAAAACGTATTTAATACTATCAGCATTATTTCTCGGTTTGAGTTTTGCAAATCACATGACAACAGTGTTGTTAATGCCAATGATTCTTATCCTGTATTTTTGGCAATCAAACACTCTTCGACAAGCTCAGGATGACAGCAAAAAACAGACAGCCGAAGGCAGAAGAGATTTTGGGAGTAAATTAAAATTTTTGTTATGGTTGATAATTCCCTTTTTAATTGGTTTGAGTTTATATTTGTATCTGCCTTTACGTGCCTCCGGTTTTCCTGATTTCAACTGGGGTTGGGTTTCACGTGGATTCGATAAATTCTGGTACCATTTTTCCGGCAAGCAGTATCAGGTTTGGATGTTCTCAGACTCTACTGTATGGAAAGAAAATCTGGTGAAATTCTTTAACTTGATTCCAAATGAAACCGCATGGCTTGGTATTATTCTTGTATTCATCGGGTTATATTCTTCATTTCGCAAATCAAAAATGGTTTTCTGGGGATTGATTATCCTAATTTTATCATGTATTGGTTACGCCATCAATTATTCAATTCATGACATAGATTCATATTTTGTAACGGCATTTGTCGGTTTAATTCTTTTTATCGCAATAGGACTTTGGCAGATTTCAAAACTGTATCCGAATGTCTATTACTCTTTCCTTGTTTTGCCATTGATTGCTTTGTTTATTAATTATTCTTATAACGACCATTCGGATGATGTTCTTGTCCCTGAATATACTAAAATGATCTTCAGTAAACTGGAACCGAACGCTATAATTATATCAACTCAATGGGACTACTGGCTCTCAGCATCATGGTATATGCAAAAAATAGAGGGTTTCCGAAAAGATGTAATTATTATTGACAAAGAGCTTCTAAGAAGAACATGGTACATTGCCCAGCTAAAAAAATGGTATCCCAAACAAATTAATATATGCCAAAAGGAAATTGAAAATTATATGATTGACCTTGAATTATTCGAATCCGGGGAGTATTACAATCCTGAGAGTATTCAGGCAAAATTTATAAATTTATTGAATTGTTTTGTGGATAATAATTTCGACGAGCATCCTGTATATATAACCCTTGATGTACTTGAAACCGAACCCGATGCTTTCAAAGGGTACGAAAAAGCAGCAAATGGTTTTGCCTTCAAACTTGTTCGGGATAAATCACCTCAAAAAGTCATAGCAAGTGATATTAAAATTGATAAATTCCTTGAATCAGTAAAGTCAAATGAAGGTCCACTTGTTGATGGTATCAAAACAAATGCCGCAATCAGTTTGGTAAATCTTGGCAGATACGCATTAATGCAGGGTGACAAACAGCAAGCTCAAATTGCATTTGAAAAAGCTTATAAAATTGACCCAACGAACCGTTTTGTTGTTGAATCAATAAAGAATTTCAATAATATCAGGTTTGAGGATTGAATAGAATAAGATTTGACTTTCAAATTATTCTATGAAAATTAACAATAATTTCTTAGTTTAATGTTTTAAATTTATCTAATAATTTTGGATTGAATATGAAACATATTTTAATGACTTTGTTACTTGCAATTGTTCCCAATCTTTTATTATCTCAGATTGAAGAAACAATTAAGCATTACTCGGGAACGCAACAGGTTTATTATAACAGTCCTGAAATTGATATGCAGTTCGCAAGGTTCGAGCCGGCAGCTCCATGCTACATAAAAAAAATAAACGTTATGTTAACAGGTGCAACCGGAAATGTAAGAATAAGATTGATCGGTTATGAAGCCGGTAGTCAGGTTCCAGAGTTGCAAAACGACATTATTTCTCCTTTTACAGTTCAAAAAACCGTTCAGGGTAATCAAACCTTGAGCATAACTTTACAAGAGCCGGTCTGGTTTGATAACAGTTGGTTCTGGATTGGTGTTGATAATCTATCTTCAGGAATTTTTCTTTTATCCGACAATGTCGCTAAAACAATTCCTTATGATACATATTTTTATCAGGCACTTCACATCAAAAATCCCGATCAACCTTGGTCGGTTGGTAACTTTGCATATTTTGTTGATGTGCTTGTCTCGTATCCAACTAAAACATCGGAAAATATCTTGCAGGATTATACTTGGGTTCTCGGTAATCAAGGCGAATTGAAAAGCTCCTGCATTGCCGCTGCAGATTATAATTCTGATGATTATACCGATTTAATAATCAATAATAAATTATTCAGAAATAATAAAAATGATTCTTTTTCTGATGTAACTGAAGAATTAGGAGTAGTGAATAATTTTAACTCTGCCTTTCCAAACTCACAATGTCAGTCATTCGTGGATACTGATAATGACGGTGATTTGGATATAGTATCCTTTGGTCGGGATACAAGCGTTTTGTTTATTAATGAGAACAATACTTTCACAGGTGTTCTGTTGTCATTTCCTGCATTCCCGACTTACGGTTATTCACCTTTACTGTTTAATTGGGCGGATATAAATTATGACGGATACCCTGACTTGGTTGCCCTCCAGCAAGCGTCAAAATATATAGATTCCCTTCCAAGTTTTGTGTTTATTAATGACAAGAATAATGATTTCATAGACGAATCGAACCGGATGTTCCCTGCAAATTATATTTACCGTCGGGCAAGAGCATCACAGTTTGGTGATTTCGATAACGACGGCGACCAGGATTTATACATAGCTAACTATTATCTTGAGAGAGACCAGCTTTATGAAAATAACGGCGATGGCTTTTTTGTTGACATCTCACCACAGAAAAATCTTGATATTCACGCAACCGGTTCCCAGCATGGATGCGGTGTCAACCTTTTTGACTATGACAATGACCTTGACCTCGATATAATCGTTGCAAGAATAGCTCATGCACGTTTCGTTATGTATGACCATCGGGGTACAGTTCTTTACCGCAATGAAGGACCACCGAATTTTAATTTCACCGATTTAACCGGACAGTACCATAATTACCCCGGGCAGATTTCTCCTATTGGTCTCGAATACGAAGATTATCACTCCAGTGCCGCATTTGCAGATGTCAATAATGACGGATTACCGGATTTGCTTTTAAAGACTTATAACCCTTATCGCTTTATCAGCTTTTACGAACAACAGCCCGACCATACATTCAAGATGGCAAGATTTAAATACGGAATAGATAGGATAGATGCTTATGGGGCAGGGCAGGTCTGGCTGGATTACAACAATGACGGAAGAATTGATTTGGCTATGTACAACCAAAACAAAATTTCACTTTTCAAAAATAAGTTGAAGAATGCAGTTAATTCCATTGAATTGAACTTAAGATGCACTACCGGAAATAAATTTGCCATCGGTGCCAGGGCGGTTGTATATGCAGGGACTCAGACATTTATGCGTGAAGTGGTTTGCGGACAGGATGAATGGGTGCAGTTCCCCTACCGTTTGCATTTCGGATTGGGTGAAATAAATGAAATTGATTCGGTTGTTGTAACGTGGCCTGTAAAGCCGCAGAAAAAAGACGTTTTCAAAGACCTCATTGCTAATAATATTTATACACTGACCGAGGGTGGAGGAATAAGTTCAATACCTGTCGGAGTTCAATATGTAAAAAAATATAATCTGATAACCAACGCATTCCCTAATCCTTTTGAAAATCGTTCGATAATCAGCTACTCATTAGAAAAAAGCGACAGGGTAATATTAAAAATCTATGACGGTTTAGGAAATGAAATCCGTACTCTCGTTGATGATTTTCAATCAGAAGGCGAACATTCCGCAGAATTCAATGCTGAAGGTTTGCCTCAAGGCAGTTATTATTACAAATTGATTATCGGTGATAAGGTAGTTGGGGATAGGTTGATACTGGTGAAGTGAGTCACTAATTGTAATTATACTTACATAATTTATTTCATATCGGGTATAATATTTAACGATTTTGCAATAATATACCCGTTATGATATAATTTTTTAGCATTGCAATCTTTCCTATTAATAGTATTATAATATTTTAATCTTTGTTGAATCTGTAAAATACCATCCCCACCAAAACCAATCCTGCTCCCGAAAAACAACTCCACTCGAATCCTATTAAGGGGAGTAGAAAAACGGATACAAGTATTGCTCCCAATGCCGAACCGAATAAATCCGCACTGTATATATTTCCTGCTGTTTTTGTAGAATTGCCCTCGTATTTTAAAGACAACACAGCAAATAATCCACCTGTCAAAAAAGAGACAAATAGCGATAACACAGCAAAAACAAAATGAATAATAATCTCATGAATATTAATTGAATTCATTCCCTTCAAAATAAAAGGAAGAGAAATTAAAAATGCACTTATTATTATCAGGTAAACAGGAATACTGTTTTTGCCTTTTAACTTTTCATACTTATTAACCACAAAAGCACCGATTGACATTCCAATCATAAACAACGCGATAATTATTCCAATATATTGATAAACATATCCCAAAATAATCTGGAAAGCGAATATTATTATTATTTCAGACAAACTCAGTGCATATCCTGCTGAGAACATCACAAAATCAAGAACTTTCATTCTAAATAGAATTATTCCAAAAATAATTACAAGTGAAAGTATAATCCATAATTTATTTGTCTCGTAATAACTTAAAAAATAATTTATATGAGAATAAAAAGCAACAGGTTTGAAGTTTGTGTTTATTTCAGCATTGCTGTCCAACGATTCTAATAAAAAATCTGCTCTTTGCATCAAAGAAAATTCATTCAGATAAAATTTATTAACATATTTATTTTGGATATTACTTGCATCAATTTCACCGGGAATATCGTATGTCAGTTCACCGTTTCCAGCGATAAAATAATTTGAATTTGAAGGGATGATTATAACGTTTTTAAAAACCGATTTCAATGTGTTTAAAATAATTGATTGTTCTTCAGCGGCTTCTTTACTCACATAATTGACTGTCCCCGGCATCCTTAATGAAAATACACCTTTATTATCAAGATGTTTGCCAATTAATTCAAAAAGCTCTATTGTGTAGTATCTGTTCAATTGTGCTGTTGCCGGTACACCTATGTTCAAAATAATAACATCATATTTATGGTCAGTTTTCTTCAAATAAATCAGAGCATCGTCAATTATTATTTCAGGAACAGCATCTGTCTTCCTGAGTTTGTCTATAGATTCCCTTTTCCCTTCTCCTTTTTCCTTTCTCCTTTCTCCCGTCTTCCGTCTTCCATACTTTTTATCCAAATTAACAAGATACTCATTGGACTCGATATAATCAACACGGCTTGGATAATATTTTATAATTTCATCGGTAACTCCAAATATCCCCCCCCCAACAAGAAGAACTTTTTGGGGATTCGAATGTTGAACCATTGCAAAATGAACAGTCTCTTCATTATAAATTGCATTGTCACTTGTTGCAGATAATATTCCGGATTCAAATACATTGATTTGATTGCCGGTCTTTGTTACAGCAACATTCCCAAACGGAGTTTCTTTCTGCTCAATCAGTTTTTGATTCGGAAACAGAAATCCTTTTGACTTATCATCAATATCTGTAGTAAATAATAAAATATTTCCTAAAGCAAATACTGTAATTATTATTGAGAATACATATAGCCTGTTTTTATGTGCAAAGAAAAACAACACAATTAAATTGATAATTGAAATTAATAAAGCAGTTTGGATTGTATCAAAAATAAATATCAGAACCAGACTAATCAACAGACCTCCTGCCGCACTTCCTGCTGTTTCCAAAAAATAATTAATACTGATATTATTTAAATCCGATACTGAACAATAAAGAGTAAATAAAAAACCGGAGAGAAAAGTAAAAGGAATCAATATTATGGATGAGGAAATAATTATATCAGAAATACTCAACAATTCACCGATTAAAAAAACATCATACCAAAATACTCTTAAAGCAAGAATTAATATAAGAGGAAGGATTGAAATAAGTAAATGTATAATTGTAATGATTGATAATTTATTCTTAATTTTATGTGATATTTTACCAACATAAGCCCCAAAACCAGTGAATAGCATCCATGAAGCAAGGATTATCCCGATGGTTAATTCATTCCCCTGAACAACTGACAAAAACTCACGAAGAATAATTACCTGGTAAACTATGGAACTTATTCCAAGGGAGAATACCAATAAACTTATACCATTTGAATTAGGTCTTGTCATAATTGGATTTTTATATATTCCATATTAAAAATTTAGGGATATCCCGGTTGAAAAACTCTTTCTAAAACCCATTTATTTTCTTTTATTTTAAATAAAAAAGTAATGTTTTTATTAATGTTATAAGATTGAATTTCA
>CAZEHW010000002.1:0-1008 GCA_964511865.1 uncultured Hyphomicrobiales bacterium
GAAAGAGTGTTGGTATGTATGATATTGGGAGCTTCCACTCCGTGCAAAATCATATTCATTATACCGATAATGTAAGCTAATGATTTTTTCTCTTTGCCGTAAAATGTTTTTTTCTGTAAGGTAACGGTATCGGCAGTACTGAGTTTTTTACTTTTCTTCAAATAATTAAATGATTCGCACAAAAAGCCGGCACTTCCCACAGCGCCATCATAAATTTTTTGTCCGATTTCTGGAGCAACAACTTTAACTATGGTTTTAATCAAAGGTCTTGGAGTATAGTATTCACCGCCGTTACGTCCGGCATTTCCCATATTCTTAATCTTATCTTCGTAAAGATGGCTCATTTCATGCTTTTCAGCATGGGTGCGGAAACGCAGTTCGTCAATTCGGTTTATCACCTCCCGCAAATTGTATCCGCTTTGTATTCGGTTTTTAAGTTCGCTGAAAATCTCCCCGATTTTATATTCAATAGTGTCGGCACTTTCCGCAGATGTTTTGAATTTTTTAAGATATGGAAACAGTTTAACGTTCACAAAATCGGTAAGGTCATCACCTGTTAATGCCTTGTGGTGGTCCAGTTTTCCGTCTTTGCCTTTTGGAGTTGCCCAAATTTTCCATTGGTATGCTTTTTCAATAATAGGTTTATAAGTTTTGCCTGTGAGTTCAGCGGCAGTGGCTTTATCTTTTTCTAAATCATCAAGGTATTTGAGGAACAAAATCCATGAGGTTTGCTCAACATAATCTAATTCACTACTACAACCTGCGTCTTTATGCAGAATATCATCAATATTTTTAAAAGCTTGTTCAAACATTCAATTTTCTCTTATTTAATTAGGGTTAAATTTTTATTCAATTTCATTATCATTCAATAAATTAAATCAAATTTAAAAAATTTTTAATTAAGAGCAATATTATTTTTAACATTATTAACTGTTACGTATCATTCAATCAAGGCATCATTGACAAATCCTTCATTGAATTTGAACAGAGATTGAAAATTAAAAATAT
>CAZEHW010000002.1:1018-9972 GCA_964511865.1 uncultured Hyphomicrobiales bacterium
TGTATCTTCAAATAATTACAACACCAAATTATTTTACTTATTCATTATCACTTTATTACTATTGATTCTTTATCAATAGAATATGCTCCAAAGAAACCTAATGCTTTATTCGTTAAATTGGAGTTTGGATTTGCAGGAGTTCCGGTTTCTTTAAATCCCCCCGGACCTTTAGCTTCATCTGCAATGACATTGTTCAGAGTCGAAACATACTCAAAATTTACATCACTCATGGTTACTAATTCTACCCTGATGTTATCTCCTTTATCAAACCTTCCTCCGAATCTGTTGAAATCAACTTTGTTTCCATCAGTAAATTTTCCGTCATACAAAAAATTTCTATCAAGTATTGTATCGTTTTTAAAAACTCTCAAAACGGCATAATCATGGATTTCCGGTCTGTCATTAAAAAAACAATGTAATAAATAAAATCCTTTTTTAGGGGGACCACCGCCGCCAAATCCGAAATCTGCATATTCATAAGACAAGGAATCTATTTTTAATGGTTCAATCATTGTAGATTTTGCCAAATATTCTTTACCGTCAATATTGACTGATAGAGTATATGTTCTGCCTACAACACCTTGCAATGTATCAGTTCTGTATAAACCCGGTTCAATTTCTTCAAGTGTTTCATGATTTCCGGCATCATCTTGAATTATCACAGTAGCCCCTGAGACTTGCGGATAAGAACTTGGACTATAAAAATCAACTGTTTTGCTGATTTTAACTTCATAAGGTCCGGGCTTATCTGTTACAACTCCTTCTATAACAATTTGAGAGGCAGAACTGTTCAGGTCAATATCAATCACTTCTTCACATGAAACAAGTATTATACTTATTAATGTAATGAAATATATAAAATTCATCTTTTTCATAATTGCCTCAAAAATTAAAATTATAAGTTATGGATGGAATGTATGTAAATAAGTATGTCTTTACTGCTTCCGTTTTAGTCGGGTCGTTCTCGTTTTGCTGAAAACTAATCATGTACGGATTTTTCTGTCCGTATGCATTATATACTGAAAAATTCAGACTTGACTCATAGCTGCCTGATTTTTTGAATGTATAAGTTACACCAATATCGAACCTGTGATAATCAGGCATTCTGTAACCGTTACGCTCGGTAAACAGATTAATCGTTTTACCGCCAATTTCGTATTTTCCACTCGGGAAAGTAACCGCATTACCGGTGTTATATATCCAGGTAGCTGATATTGTCCATTTTTCATTTGGAGTATAAGTAGCAACAACTGATACATCATGTGTCCTGTCATATTTTGCAGGATACGGCTCTCCATTATCAATATCATCGAACTGCCGTTCTGATATTGCCCAGGTATATCCGATCCATCCTGTAAAATCTCCGACATTCTTTTTAAAGAATAATTCTAAACCATAAGCCCAACCCCTGCCATAAACAAGTTCGGCTTCAACCTTGTCGTTGAGCAATAAGTCAGCACCGTTTCTATAGTCAATTTGATTTTGTAAATCTTTGTAATAAACTTCAACTGAAGCTTCGTAGTTATTATTATCAAAATTTTGGAAATACCCGATTGAAAATTGGTCGGCAATTCCCGGCTCTACGTTGTTGGTCGTTGGCTGCCAAATGTCCAAAGGTGTCGTTGAAGTAGTATTCGAAAGCAAATGCATGTATTGGCGGTTTCGTGCATATCCGGCTTTAATGGAGTTTTCTCCGCTTAATAAGAATGTCATTAATAGTCTGGGTTCAAACCCGCCGTAGTATTTAATTAATTCATTATTGCTAAAATCACTAACATCCGAAACATCACCATCTTTGTCATAGGTATATATCGTTCCCGGACCAAGCAGACTAAACCCGGAATATCTGACGCCATAGTTGATTTTGAAGTACTCACTTATTTCGAGTTCATGAGAGATATACACAGCATTCTCGAAAGCATATTTTTCACCAATGTTACTGACAGTGGTTGAGATGCTGTCTGTATTAGTTATTTCTCCGGGGATAAATGTGTGATATATTCCGTTAAAACCAAATTTAATCATGTTTGTAGAATTCAAAAAATACTGAAAATCTTCTTTTAGATTATAATCCATGATCGAAGACCTTATGTCAACCAGATTTTCTCCGTTATCAAAATTTACAACGTAATCGTATTTACTGTAAATCAATGAAGAGTTAAGAAATAGTTTATCACTGAACAAATGATTCCAGCGTAAAGTAGTTGTAAAGTTTCCCCAGTCAAAGCCTAACTGATCCATAAGATTAGCGACATCCCTACCATAGTATCCTGATAAGAACACACGATCATCCTCGCCAAGTTTATAATTAGCTTTCATATTAAGGTCATAAAAATATATCTTCGAATTTGCAGCATTTTCATTACTGCTTAAAGCCAAAAATAAATCGAAATAAGTTCTCCTGCCTGAAATAATAAAAGAGCCTTTGTCCTTTACGATAGGTCCCTCAACAGATAAACGTGAAGATATTAAACCTATGCCTCCTTTAACATCATATTCCTTAAGGTTGCCTTCGTTCATCCTGATGTCAAGTATTGAAGACAGTCTCCCACCATATTCGGCAGGTGCCGATCCCTTAATTACTTTCACATCTTTAATAGCGTCAGAATTAAACACCGAAAAGAATCCCATAAGATGCGACGGATTATATACTGTTGCTTCGTCCAGAAGTATTAAATTCTGGTCAGGACCTCCGCCTCTTACGAAAAAGCCGCTGTTAGCTTCGCTTGTTGCGGATATACCCGGCATCAACTGAATGCTTTTTAAAATATCCTGTTCTCCAAAAATTATTGGCAATGACTTAACTTCTGCCGGTGTGATCTGGCTAACACCCATCTCTGCGGAGCTTACATTTTCATCCCCTCTTTTAGCAGTTACTATTATTTCATCGGTTTGTACAGATTCTTCAACCAAATCCATATTCTTTTTGATATTATTTTTTAGTTCGATATCCAAAATAGTTGTTTTATATCCTATATACCGATACTTCAGTTTATATTTACCGGAAGGTAGTGTAAGTGAATAAAAACCGTAAACGTTCGTTCTGCTACCTATTTTTTTTCCTTCAACATATATTGACACACCGATCAAATCTTCACCGGTTTCAGAATTTCGTACAAAACCACTAAGAGTATAACTTTCCTCTGCATGTATAGTAATTATTAGAGGGTTAATTATAAATAAAGTAAATAAAATGATAGTCCAAAGTATGCATTTATAATTTATCAAGAAAAAGACATTAAGTCTTTTCGATTTATTTGACATTTGTTATTTAATCCCCTCTACATTTTCATAAAATTCATTTTCATTTGTTCCAAGCATCAGTAAGTCTTAATTTATTTGAGCTGACACAGAAGAATAAGATGAAACTATTATGTTAGACAATTATTTCAATCAATAGTTTAATATTTGTTTAAAATATTGATTTATAATTCAATTATTAAAAAATAGCAGAAGAATAAATATTGGATGAGCAGATGCCAAATTAAAATAAAATCAATAACTTAAGATAATCCAAGTTCAAACTAAACAATCTTGTCTTTAAAAACTATATCTTTTTTGAAACAAGATAAGCTGTTGAAAATGCCGCTTGTAAATTGTATCCACCTGTATCTCCGTCAATATCTAAAACTTCACCTGCGAAAAAGAGATTTGCCACTATTTTCGACTCCATTGTCTTTGTTGACACTTCTTTGAGAGATACTCCTCCTTTTGTTGCCATTGCAATATTGAAATCACCTGTTCTTTGTACATGAAAAGGATATTCACAAAATAATTCTATTAAACGATTTCTCAGTATCTTACTGATTTCTCCGATTCTTTTAGTTGTATCTAAATCTAATTCAGAAAGGATTATCTTTATCAGGTTTTCTGAAACAGGGTAATTCTTTAAAAATCTTTTAATGGTTGATTTCCCATTTGTAGTTGCAGTCTCATTTATTGCAGTTCTTAAATGTTCAGGATTTTGACCAATTAAGTTTATTTTCAGTATGTCGTTTGGTTCAATAAATCGTGACAAATCAAGAATCCCTGGACCTGATAATCCCCAATGGGTAAAGCCAATATCGCCTTGATGAATTTCTATTTTTTTGTTATTCCTGAGCAAAGTAATTTTTCTGTTTTCAAGTGAAAGCCCTGAAATATCTTTAAATCCGTAATTTTTTATATAAACAGGTGTTAAAGATGGTTTTAAGCATTCTATTGTATGTCCTAATTGCTTAGCAAAGTCGAAACCATCTCCTGTTGAACCTGTTGAAGGATATGATTTACCACCGGTTGTTATCACTAATTTTTTGCAAAAGTAAGAATCTTTGTTAGTGATTATTGTAAATCCATTTTCATTTGATTCCGTGCTTTTTACCTGTTCATTGTAATTTATTATTACTTTTTTTCTTTTACTTTCATTTAGTAAAAGTTTTAAAACGTCATGGGAGTTTTCTGAGGCAGGAAAGATTTTACCTTTAATATCAATGGTTTTAATTCCCCGAGTTTCCAAATATTCGATTAAATCATTGTTAGTAAACTCATTGAGAGCAGGCAATAAAAATCTGCCATTTTTACCATAATGTTTTATGAAATCTGAAATATTTCCGCTTTGAGTAATGTTGCATCTTCCCGAACCGGAAATAAGAAGTTTTTTTCCTGCAGATGATTTTTTTTCAAGGATTAAAATACTTGTATTAGGACTTATATTTACTGAAGTAAATAGTCCTGCCGGACCTGCTCCAATAATAATGATATCATATTTGTTTATCATTATAGTCTAATCCCCTAAACGCCAAAAAGTCTAAACGCCTACTTGATATAATCAAATTTTGCAGTAAAATGTCTTAAGAATGGTGGTTCCCAGACAATCTTAATACCTTTAAGTTTCTTTCTGTTTTTGTAAACTTCTGCAACAGCTTCGGCTGTATATTCAATATGGCTCTTTGTGTAAACCCTGCGGGGTACAGCAAAACGGACAAGCTCCATATTCGGAGCAATATGTTTTCCATTGCTATCTTTTGTACCAAACATTACAGAGCCAATTTCACAGCTTCTTATGCCGCCGACTTTATAAACTTCCAATGCGATGCTGTGTCCGGGAAATTGTTCAGGCGGAATATGTGGTGCAAATCTCTTGGCATCCAAATAAACTGCATGACCTCCTGTCGGGACTAAAATAGGAACGCCGCTGTGCTGGAGCATATCACCAAACATTTTAACCTGTCCTATCCTGTAACGCAGATATTCTTCACTTAAGACTTCTTCAAAACCAATAGCCAATGCTTCCAAATCTCTGCGGGCTAATCCGCCATAAGTTACAAAACCTTCGGTAATAATAAGTAATGTCTTGATTCTTTCAACTAATTTATTGTTATTTGTACCTATAAATCCACCGGTGTTCGATAGACCATCCTTTTTGGCACTCATTGTACACCCGTCAGCATAGGAAAACATCTCTTGAGCAATTTCCCTAATTGACTTATCTTTATATCCCTTTTCTCTTTGCTTTATGAAATAAGAATTTTCAGCAAAACGACAGCAGTCAAGAAATAATGGAATATCGTATTTCTTAAGCATGTCTTTCGTATCACGGATATTTTTCATAGAAACCGGTTGCCCTCCACCTGTATTGTTGGTTACAGTTATCATGCAAACAGGTATATTCTTGGCTCCAACTTTTTTTATAAATTTTTCAAGTGCGGGTATATCCATGTTCCCTTTGAAGTCAGCAATCTTATCCGGTTGTTTACCAATAGCTGTAACAAAATCAACAGCTTCTGCTTTAGTGTACTCTATGTTTCCCCTTGTAGTATCAAAATGTGTGTTATTTGGAATAAATTTTCCTTCTCCACCAAGCAAAGTAAAAAGAATTCGTTCTGCGGCTCTTCCCTGATGGGTCGGAACGATATGCTTAAAACCTGTAATATCTTTAACTACTTTTTCAAACTTATAATAACTTTTTGAACCTGCATATGCCTCATCGGCATCAATCAGTCCTGCCCACTGCCTCGAGCTCATCGCTGTAGTTCCGCTGTCAGTAAGCATATCAATTGTTATAAAACCGGAATTTAGATAAAAGGGATTATAAAAAGCTTCTTTTAGTAATTTCTCTCTTTGTGCAACTGTAGTTATAGGTATTTCCTCCACAGTTTTAATTTTAAAAGGTTCAATTAATGTCTTCATCATATCCTCAAATTTTTCTCATTATCATTAACATTTTTCCAAAAAATGGAAAAATTAAACAAACAACTTACTAATAATCGAATCAATAAAAAAATGATATTTCCGGTGTCATTGGTACAGGGTTTTCAAGTCTAAGTTAGGCATTTAGGCGATTAGACTATTAGGCATTTAGGGATTTAGACTATTAGGCAATTAGACTATTAGGTATTTAGGCGTTGAGACTATTAGGCATTTAGACTATTAGACATTTAGGGATTTTGACTATATTTCAATAAATGTTTAACGTAATCAGTCAAACTTTTATGGCTTTTGTTTTTCTTTCAAACTTTTATGGAGTAATTCTATAAATCATCCTTGGGAACGGTATCACTTCGCGTATATGCTTTGCACCTGTAATCCACTTGACAACTCGTTCAACACCAAGACCAAATCCGCTATGAGGTACAGAGCCGTATTTTCTCAAATCCAAATACCATTGGAATTCCTCAACCGGAAGCTCGTGATGTTTTATTCTTTCCAAAAGTAAATCATAATCATCTTCTCTTTGAGCTCCGCCAATAATTTCACCTGCTCTATCGGGACCTAACATATCCATTGCAAGAACAACTTTTTTATTTTCGGGATCTTGTTTCATATAAAAAGCTTTTGCTTCAGTCGGATATCTGTGAATGATACATGGCTTATCGAACTGCTCCATTATTGCTTCTTCCTGAACTGTTCCAAAATCTTCACCCCAAGGGAAAGGATGTATGTCAACTTCCTGACCATCAATATTTTTCTTAAGAGGAATTTTATTTGCAATCAGCCAATCAACAGCTTCTGTATAACTCATTCGGTAAAATGGTCTTTTTATTTTTTCGAGAGGAGCTAAATCACGTTCAAGTGTTGCTAACTCAAGCTGGCATGTCTTCAAGACATATTGAACAATATACTCAACCAAATCTTCAGCTAAATCCATGTCATCGTTGATATCAAAAAATGCCATTTCAGGTTCGACCATCCAAAATTCAGTAAGATGTTTTCTTGTTTTAGACCTTTCTGCTCTGAAAGTCGGACCAAATGTATAGACTTTTCCCAAAGCGAGTGCCGATGCTTCTGCGTAAAGCTGACCGGATTGAGAAAGATATGCTTTTCCAAAATCAAAATAGTTTGTTTCGAATAAGGTAGAAGTACCTTCGCATGCATTAGGTGTTAGCAATGGAGAATCCATAAGTTTAAAACCGTTGCCGTCAAAGAAATCCCTGATGGCTTTAATTACTGCTGCTCGTACTCTCATTATTGCATGCTGTTTGGAAGAACGAAGCCAAAGATGGCGGTGTTCTATTAAAAATGAGTCACCATGTTCTTTTGGTGTTATGGGATATTCCTGAGTAATCTGAATTATTGAAATATCTTTGACATCAATTTCAAATCCTCCGGGTGAACGTTCATCTTTTTTAACTATACCCGTAACTGTCAAAGAAGATTCCTGAGTTAATGATTTTGCTGATTCAAAAACTTCTTCGGATACATTATCTTTAAAGACAACGCATTGGCAAATACCTGTGCCGTCTCTTAAAATTATAAAATGAAGCTTTCCTTTGCTTCGGATATTATATACCCAACCTCTCAAAGTAACTTCTTCACCAACAACCTGTGATAAATTTTCAATTGTCTGATAACTCTTATATCTCGATAACATCTTATTTTCCTGTTAATTCCTAAACTTAAAATAAATATAAATTACAAAATTACGAAGAATTGATGATATTTTATAAAATTAGAGATTCAGCATTTGAATATACCCTGAGTTGACACAGAATATTTTGAATTAAATTTTCTTATGTATTGTAATTTAAATATCCACTTAGTGATAAAAATATTTTATCCGGTTTATCAAACTTTTATATAATCATAACATTTAATTAATAAATATTTATTATATTAGTAGTCTATACAAATACATTTTGTATATAATTATATTATTCGAAAATCGAGTAAGTTGTATTAACCATACTTTTCTGATTTCCAAATTAGATTTTCAGGGAGGTGTTCAAAATTTAGATAGGTGTGATATGAACAATGATGAAACACAAAAAGATTTGGAAACTGTTTCCGAATCAGTGAACGAAAACGCAGACAGTCAGGATGTTACGAACGAGAATATTCTGCAAAATAATCTGAACGAAATTCAGGTTGAAGAAAAAGATTCAAATGTACCAACAGATTCAAACGAATCAACAGATGAAAAAGTTGAAGCTAAAGTTGAAGTAGAAACTGAAGCGATTGCCGGCAAGGAAGAGGTGAAAGAAATAATAGATGAAACACCAAAACCAATTTTCAGTTTTGTTGATGAATCTGAAAAAGATTCTCAAGCAGAAGTAGCTGAACCTGTTGCTGATGCACAGGAACAGCCGGAAGTTAAACCTATTGAAGAAACTGCTGTCGAAGAATCTAAAGAAATTGTTGCCGAAGAAACAACTGAACCTGTTGAAGTAACAACAGAACCTGTTGTAGAAGAAGCAATAGAAATTGAACAAAGCGAAACAAAAGAAGATAAAATAGATATTGAAAAAAGTGAACCTGATGTCGTTTCTGCACAGGAAGAATCGCAGGATGAAAAGGACAAAAAAGAAAATGAAGCTATACGTAGTGCAAAGCAAAAGTATTTCGATGAAATATACACTGAGCTGAAAAAGAAAATCGGTAAAAAAGAAACAATTGAAGTTGAAGTAAAAGCACGTATTCGTGGAGGTTTGCGCGTACATTACAAAAACATTCCATTGTTTCTGCCTACATCACACGTG
>CAZEHW010000002.1:9982-17266 GCA_964511865.1 uncultured Hyphomicrobiales bacterium
CCACCCGAAGAACTTTTACAAACTTTTGTGGGTCAAAACATAGATGTGTACGTTCATGAATTGCAGGAATTTGACCAAGGCAGAAAAGCAGTTATTGTAAGCCGAAAAAAATTATTGGTAAAAGAAAATTGGGAAAAAATACAGGTTGGCGATATTGTTGAAGGAAGAATTGCAACAGTTGTCCCATTTGGAGTTTTTGTTGATTTTGACGGGCTCGAAGGTCTTATACACGTATCACAGCTGACAAAAACACATATTGACAATCCTAAGAATCATTACAAAAAAGGACAGGAAATCAAAGCCAGAATTATTGAGATTGTCAGGGAAAAGAAAAAAATCGGTCTAAGCAGTAAAGAGTTTGCAGAATCTGCATGGAAGGGTGTTGAAGAAGAATTCAAAGCCGGAACAAGGGTGAACGGTAGAATCAGGAGATTAACAGAGTTTGGTGCATATATTGAATTGAAACCGGGTGTTGACGGCTTATTACGTAATAACGAGCTATCATGGACAAAGAGAGGTTTCAGGGCGGTTGATATGCTGAAAATTGGCGAAACAATTGAAGTTGAAGTCGTCGCTATATCCGAAGCAAAGGAAACTGCCGCTTTGAGTCATAAAAGAATATTACCAAATCCCTGGCCCGAATTAATGGAAATATTAAAAATCGGTTCTGAACATGAAGGTACTGTGCTCCAGATTTTACCACAGGGAGCAGTACTTAGTCTGATAAAAGACGTTGACGGGTTTATGCCGAGAAGCAAGATGAGATCGTTTATGAGGGGTAACAGAATTCCTTTCAAATCAGGTGATAAACTTGTGGTACTAATTGTTGATTTGAATTTGGAAACACAATCATTGATCCTAGCTCCAAAGGAAATGATGCAGGAACCCGAACCTCAAAAACCTGTTTATGACAAAAGACCGCAAAGCAAACCAAAAGAAACCACCGAAAGTACTTTTTCTTTAGGTGATATGCTGTCTGAAAGCGAGATGCAGAGATTGAAAGATATGAAATAAAAATAAAAGCTACTTTTATAAATTGCAACCACATCCTAAAAAGTGTGGTTGTTTTTTTTATACACGACCAAAAAAAACTTTCCGAAAGTACGAAACCTCCGGAAAGTTTTAAATTTCATTCTTTACAAATCTACTTAACTATCGCAACAGACAACTTCACAAAATCTCCGTTTGCAGAGCCAAGTATATAGTACATACCTGCAGGTAACCCTGCTGTATTTAATTGAATCCTGTAATCTCCGGAAGCAACCTTGCCTGTTTTTATTTCCTTGACTTTATTTCCCAATAAGTCCATCAGATATAGTTCCAGATTAACTTCGGAAGATGAATTTACGCTAAAGAAAAGAGTTGAAAAGTCCGAAAGCGGGTTTGGTACTGCTTTTACAGATAGAATTCCGTTTCTGCTTGTTCCTTCTTCTATAACACCAATTCCCTGTGCTGTATCTTTAGCAATTGCTGTTACGTAAACTTCAGAGTTAAGTTCAGGAAGCGGGTTATCCATCTCATCCATAAGCTTAATTAATACTTTTCCGTTATAAGTTTTTACTTCTTTTGGGTTGAATTCGACCTTAACTTTTCGTTTCTTCTGAGGACCGGCAAGCCACAAAGCCCAAGGCAACTGCTCAGTAAATTCCTCATCATTCTTATCAAGCAATTTCAGCGCTCCTCCGTAATCGTTTTCAAGTTCTAATTGATAAATATAAAGTAATTTTGTTCCCATGTTTTCAATTGTAAATTCGGAAGAACCTTGTTTGCCAAGTTCAGTAGAATCAATCATTAGTTCATCGCTGGTTAGAGTTATGGCAGCATCACTGCTTCCGCCTCTCGCAATACCTTTAAGATAAATCCACAAAGTATCTTCTTTGTAATTTACAGCATTGTAGGGTACAATTCCAATTGTGTCATAGAAAGTACCTGCCGTTCCGGTTGGGGCAAACTTTATAGACCTTCTTACTGTATCATTTCCCGGTTGAACTGTTATTGACCATTGATATGCTGTAGCATACATAAACGGTGGTTGATTTTCACGAGGCCAATGGAATTTTTGCATGATAAATAATGGAGCAACACCCGGGTTTACTATTTCAATATCCAAAGTATCTTTATCACTTGGGTCAATAGTCCCGAAATCCAAAACATTGCTGACTACAGCAAGGCGGGGACCTGCTTCCGGTTTCTTGCCACCGAAACCATTTACTTCTATACTCAGTAGTTCACCATTGTAGGCATTTGAAGATACATTGAAATAATCTTCGTGTTTTTCTTCCGCTCCGGGCTTGAACTTAATGGGTACATAAACATACTCTCCCGGTTCCAATTCGGCTGTTAGTTCGTCTGTTTCGATTGTGAAGCCCGAATATGGGTCGTCCATATACATATCGTAGATTTCCATAGGGTCTCTTCCGACATTAGTAATTTTCACCTCTTTTGTTAAACTGTCTTCCACAGCTACAGTGCCAAATTCCAGCGGATTGACGTTGAATTCAAGTCTTGGTCCCGGTTTAGGCAAATCCGAAGTACACCAAATCATAGCCGCCCAAAGTTCTTCTTGAAAGTGTGGAAGATATGAGGAAGCGGCGGCTACTTCGAAGCCGGTACTCCAAAACATAATTTTTGAATCCTGTACCGGGTTAGAACTTTCCTTTTGAACATGGACTGCAATAATGGTGTCAGTAGGTGGAACAACATAAATATCAGTTTGGTCGTGCTGCCAGGTAAAGAACTCACATGGGATTGTAGTTTCCGGCAACCTATTTCCGTCAATTGCTTCTATGTAAGGTCGTGACCTCCATGGAAACATAGGGTCAACATTATTTTCAGACGCCGCCATATTACATATCTTTGGATAACCTTTTGTTACGTCATCTCCATCAAAAGCTTTGATTGAAAATGGTTTAAAAGTGATGGTCTGACCTGATTGAGTAAATGCCTGAATCATACCCAAATAGGCATTTTGGTCAATACCGAGATAGTCTGCAAAGAATCCCTGGACTTCAGGATCTCGTTGGTTGGATTGAGGATCGAATGCCCAATAAAGCAAAAAGTTCCCAATCAATATTACTCTTTTGCCTATGTCAAGCATACCTTTAATCTGACTGACTATTCGTCTTCCGGTTCCGGCGTCATATTGCAAAGGTTTATCACCCATATAAAAGACGGCAACTTGATAGTCTGTCAAACTTTTTCCTGCATTAAAGAATGCTGAATAACCAGTCTTTGAAAGGTTAGGAGTAAAAAAGCCGTTAATATTTAAGGGTTCCCAGTATCCTTCGTCAATACCGTTAGAAATAATGGTGCCCTCTGTGTTATACACATTATCTATGTCATCAAAAAAGACATAGATTTTTTCCTGAGAAAATAGGTTGGCTGTAAAAAAGAACATTACCAACATCAACATTGCGTATTTAAGTTTCATGACAACTCCAATTTATATATTATTAATACTAATTGTCTATTTTATAAAATATTAACTTAATTATTAACCGAATAAGTTACAATAAAATTTTAATAATTTCAAAAAATAATTGCTAAAAAACACATTTTTATAGTAAAATAGTGAAAATTACTACAAATTTGATTAATTAACAGCCATTTTTTACAGATTATACTTTTCCAGATTGCACCAACCTCGCAAAATGCCCGAATGACCTGTCATAAGTTCGCTCTGCATCTTTTGGGAAAAAGCATGCAGGTATTTCTCTTGCTCTAAGATGGTAAGTTACGCAGTCACAGCAAATCCCTTTTCGTGAACAGGGGTTATAGGTACAGTTGCACCTGCTTATATTTTTATCTTGTTTGCAATCCAATTATCCTGCCTCATTTTTATTTACAATTTTCAAAAAAGCAAACTAAAAAAATTTTATATTTTACACAAAGCAAATTGTAGAATGCAGAATGTAAAATGTAGAATGTAGAATGCAGAATGTAAAATGGAAAGCAGTTACACAGAGTTGCACGGAGATAGCACAGAGAGCCACAGAAGAAACACTGAGGAGCCACAGAGATAGTACAGAGAGCCACAGAGATTTTCTACCTTAAAACCACAAATTTTTCAATAACATTTCCTGCACGAATAAAATAAGTTCCATCAGGAAAATCGGAAATACGAATTCGTAGGGGCACATTGCAATGTGCCCCTACAGCAATTTGTTCACCAAAAACATTATAGATTTGAAAATGATAACTTTCGGAAAGTTGAGGATTAACATCAATTTCAATATATTCGTTTGCAGGATTAGGGGTAACGGTTAATTTATCTGAAATATTCTGCTGATTTTTAATATTAGAAGTTTCTCCGGTAACAAATTGATAACATTGCATATAATCATCATAAATTTCCTGAGAATTAAAATAGTCATTATCAACATGGGTAACGCCGGGTTTAACTAAATACAGCAATTCTCCGTTTCGGTTCTGAATTTCCAGCATTAATGCATTTACTGCAGTCCAATTAAAATCCAAAGTACCAAGTATTGTCGCCATTTTAATTTTTGTGATATTGTTCCACATTGTTTGATTGAATTGTCCGGTTCCAATAGCAGGAGCATGCCCAATAACACCTGTATATATTTCAGGATTTAGAAGACCTAACTGATATGCAATCCCGCCACCCATAGAAAAACCAATTGCTATTTTTTTGGTACTATCAATATTGTAATGAGAAAATGTATATTCATTACAGTAATCAATAAAATTATTCAAATATGAGCCGTCGAGACTTAATACATTATTTATGTCGGGACAAACCAAAATTGCACCGACTCTCGAAGATAGCAATTGATATAAAATGTTCCGCATATTATTTCCGGAATCACCCGAACCATGCCATCCAAATAAAAACGGATATGATTTTGTTGAATCATAATCTTCAGGCACAGATACTGCTATTGAGCTTATAACTCCCCTGTCATTATATTGAACATTAAATATTCCGGTTTGCGGTTGCGAAAAAGTATTTGTACTAATTCCAACAAAAAATGCAATAATAAGTATTATTAATTTTTTCATGATTTTTACTCCAAGTGTAAATAATACAAACTATAAACTTTTTAATAATTATTTTGTTATAACCTACTAAAAAATCAATTTCAAAGCAAATTTCTGGAAAGTTTTCTCAATTGAATATCTCTAATTCCTAATTCTCTTTGTAGCTCTGTGTCTTAATCTCTGTGTAATGATTTATTCAGTCCTTCCGACCTTCTGTCTTTCCATTTTTCTGTCTTTCCGTCCTTCGTTTCATCATGCTGAGTTTCACTGAGGGATTCACCGAGTTTCACAGATAAAAAATAATTTGTTGCCGATTGAAAATAAAATATACCTCTCAACAGCTAACGGCTAATGCACTTTTTAAGGATATCCTAAACAGAATGTCCTTTTTTTTGGTGCAATTCACTAATTACACTTTTAATAATTACAATAATAAATTTCTACAAAAATTTCAAATCAGTGATTTATATAACTTTTTCCCAAAATTATGTAACACTTATTTATTTGCATAACCCTATCTTTGTTCAGTAATATTCATTTACCATTTTAAGGAGTACACGATATGTTAGTAAAAAGAATCGAAAAAGCATCTGTCATTTCAACCAACATTGATAGCCGGCAGGAGAATAAAAGAAAGTTGTTAGAAAAATATCCTCGATTAAGTAACAACGAATCGAATACAAAGAAAGTAAAGTCAAAGAAATGACTGATTAAATTAATTAATGAAACGAAAGGACTATCACTATGAGAAATAAAATAATTATCATTGCGGCATCTGCTTTATTGGCAGGGACAATTATTGCCGGAGCAAGTCTTCGCAAAAAAAAGCTGAAATTATTTGGAATTAAATATAGACATAAAAATATGCTTTTAAAGAAGTTACATATGATTTAAAAAAAACAATTATTAAACAAAATCATTTACAAAAATATATTGAAAGAAAGAACATGATAAAAATTAAAAATATCTTAGTACCAACTGATTTTTCAAAAAGGTTCACTTATACTTTGAATTATGCAGTCGAAATCGCTAAATCTATGAAATCGGTTCTTCATATCATTCACGTGATTGAACCTATTGTTTTCTCATCAGATATAGTTGTTACAAATTTAGGATTAAACGAACTTCCGAACGAATTGGAAAAATTAGCCAAAAAGGATTTAAAAAAAATTACCGAGTCCCTAATAAAAAAAGATGTTAAATTTCAAACTAAAGTTACACACGGAATAGCATCTGAAAAAATACTTGAATATGCCGGTAAAAATCATATTGATTTGATTTGCATTGCTACTCACGGCAGGGGAAATTTTGAAAATTTACTTTTTGGCAGTACTACCGAAAAAGTTCTCAGGAAAGCAAGTTGTCCTGTATTATCAGTGAGAATCGAAGAATAATGAACCGGTTGGATTAGTTAAAATAGAACAGGAATTATATTTATAAAAGGAAAAAATAATGAAAAAATTAAGAATAATTCTGATGATAATAATAGCTTTATTATTTTCAGAGTTTGTAACCGCACAAATGAATGTTAATATTAATGTAGGTCCGAGAACTGCAAGATATTATTATTTGCCGAATATTCATGCATATTATGATATACAGAAATCAAAGTATATTTACCTTTCAGGAAGCAGATGGATTCATGCAAAATATCTTCCGGAATCGTATGGACGATATAATTTGAAAAGCAGACATAAAGTAATAATCAAAGATTATCGCGGAGACCGCCCCTTTGTTTACATTCGTAAGCACAAAGCTAAATTCCCAAAAGGTTACGGCAGCAGTGCCAGAAAAAGTAAATGGTCAGCGTCGTCTAAGAATAATAAAGCTCGCGTTAATCAAAACATACAAACGCGTCAAAACTATAAAAGAGACAAGCAAAGTAATTTTAATGGTGGAAATAAAGGCAATAACAGCGGCAAAGGTAATGGAAAAAGAAAATAAGGATTGATAATGTAAAAATTTATTTTAAGTGTGAATCATATATGTTTACCTAAGCTATGTAACATATTATGATTGGGATTACCTATCTTGATATTAAACATATTAAGAATTAATTTATGAGATAACTTATGTCAAAGAAACTAATGAAAGCTGTAAACGACTCTTCTGTCAACAAGAATGAACGGTTAGAGAAAAAAATTATTCCGGATGAATCACTTTTATCAAGTGATTTAATTGAGCTTAAAAAGACAAAGAAAGAATTAATCATAGCGAACAAGGAACTTGCATTTCAAAATGAAGAAAAAGAAAAGCGGGCGGCAGAGTTAATAATTGCAAACA
>CAZEHW010000002.1:17366-17453 GCA_964511865.1 uncultured Hyphomicrobiales bacterium
AAGAAAAAGAAAAGCGGGCGGCAGAGTTAATAATTGCAAACAAGGAACTCGCATTCCAAAATGAAGAAAAGGAAAAACGGGCAGATG
>CAZEHW010000002.1:17553-49422 GCA_964511865.1 uncultured Hyphomicrobiales bacterium
AATTAATTATAGCCAATAAAGAACTTGTCTATCAAAACAAAGAGAAAGAAAAGCGGGCAGCTGAATTAATCGTTGCGAACAAAGAACTTGTTTATCAAAACGAAGAGAAAGAAAAACGGGCAGATGAATTAATTATAGCCAATAAAGAACTTGTCTATCAAAACAAAGAGAAAGAAAAGCGATCAGAAGAGTTAATTATAGCCAATAAAGAACTTGTCTATCAAAACAAAGAGAAAGAAAATCGGTCAGATGAGTTAATAATTGCAAACAAGGAACTTGCATTCCAAAAAGAAGAAAAGGAAAAGCGGGCGTCAGAGTTAATAACCGCAAACAAGGAACTCGCATTTCAAAATGAAGAAAAAGAAATGCGTGCAGAAGAATTAATTATAGCAAACAAAGAACTGGAAGCTTTCTCCTATTCTGTTTCCCACGATTTACGTGCTCCCCTCCGCCATATTGACGGCTTTTCTGAGCTGCTTGTTAGCTATGCAAAAGACCAGCTTGATGCTAAAGCCGGACGCTATGTCGAAAAAATTTCCAACTCTGCCAAAATCATGGGCAAGCTAATTGATGACTTACTCACATTTAGCCGTATAGGAAGGATTGATATGAGACAAGTAAAGGTTGATATGGGTATTTTAATAAGCAACCAAATAGAAACACTGTCAAGTGATGTTTCCAACCGTTCAATCGAATGGACTATTTCCAAATTCCCTTACGTTATGGGTGACCCCGATATGCTTAGTCTCGTATGGCAAAACCTAATTTCAAACTCAATAAAATATTCACGAAATAAGGTTATAGCCAAAATTGAAATCGGTTGCACTGAAAAAGACAACGAGGTTACATTTTATATTAAAGACAACGGAGCCGGCTTCGATATGGAATACTACGATAAATTATTCAATGTTTTCCAACGGCTCCACAGTGCCTCGGATTTCGAAGGTACGGGTATCGGGCTTGCTAACGTGAAAAGAATCATAACCCGTCACGAAGGCAAAATCCGGGCTGAAGGCGTTCTGAACAAGGGCGCAACTTTTTATTTTACTTTACAAAAATTAATTGAAAGGAACTAATATGTCAGCATCATTAAGAACCATTCTGCTTGCCGAAGACAATCCCGACGACGTCGAATTGACTATGGAAGCTCTTTCATTTCACAACCTTGCAAATAAAGTCGTAGTTGTCAACGATGGGGCTGAAACTTTGAACTATCTTTTCAGGCGGGGTAAATTCTCTGACCGTATTCAAACAAATCCGGCAGTTATTCTTCTCGACCTAAAAATGCCGAAAGTCAGCGGATTGGAAGTACTAAAAATCATTAAAACCGATAAAAATTTAAGAGCAATTCCTGTTGTAGTGTTGACGTCCTCCCGAGAGGAGAAAGATTTAATCCAAAGCTATGAGTTGGGTGTGAACGCTTATGTGGTAAAGCCCGTAAATTTTAAAGAGTTCATTGAAGCGATTAAAAATCTCGGCGTTTTCTGGGGTTTGTTAAACCAACCGCCGCCGGTTATAGAAGATAGAAGATAGAAGATAGAAGATAGAAGATAGAAGATAGAAGACAGAAGTCAAAATGTAGAATGTAGAATGTAAAATGTAGAATGTAGAATGTAAAATGCAGAAGACAGAAGATAGAAGACAGGAGATAGAAGACTGAAGACAGAAGATGTCCTTCGACAAGCTCAGGATGACAGGAATTTAATGAAAAACTAATAGTGAATAGTGAATAATACAATTCATAATTCATAATTCATAATTGATTATCGTCCTTCGACAAGCTCAGGATGACAGATAGAAGATATGTAAAATTTTTTTTAAGGTGGATATTATGGCTAAATTAAAAATTCTTCATGTGGAAGATAGTCTTTCCGATGCGGAACTTATTCTGGAAAAACTTAAAGAAGAAGGTTTCGATTGCGATGTTATTGTTGTCGAAAAGAAGGATGACTTTATAAACAAACTTACGAACGAAGAATTCAATTTGATTTTATTTGATTTCAATTTGCAGTCATACAATGGTTTTGAAGCATTGAAAATTGTTCAGCAATATGCACCACAAACACCATCTATCTGCATATCAGGAACTGTTGGTGAAGAAAATACCGCAGAACTATTAAGGTTAGGTGCAACGGATTATGTGTTAAAGTCAAATTTGAAACGGCTTGCATTTGTAGTGCGTCGTGCATTGGAAGAAATTGAGAGAAATGCAGACCGGAAGAAGGCAGAAGAATCGTTGACTGCATCGGAACTCAGCTATCGCCGTCTTTTTGAATCAGCTAAAGACGGGATACTAATCCTCGATGCCGGGACAGGGATGATTGTAGATGTAAATCCATTTTTAATTAAGTTGCTGGGTTTCTCAAAAGAGCAATTTATAAATAAAGCAATCTGGGAAATAGGATATTTTAAAGACATCATAGCGAATAAAGATAAATTTTTAGAATTACAACAAAAGGAATATGTCCGGTATGAAGACCTGCCACTTGAAACAGCGGAAGGGAAAAAAATCCACGTTGAGTTTGTCAGTAATGTATATTTGGCAAATAATCAAAAAATAATACAATGTAACATCAGGGATATAACAGAACGCTTTCATGCACAGGAAGAAAGAAAGAAAGCATTGAAAGAAATCGAAATGATTTCCCGTTTCCCGATGGAAAATCCAAATCCAATATTGCGATTTAATAATGACTGTGTTCTTCTTTATGCCAATGAACCTGCTATGGAATTAGTAAGCTTTTGCGGTTGTGAAATTGGTCACATAGCCCCATCATTTGTATCTGATTTAATGAAGGAAGTTATAAATAAAGGAACTAATCAAACTATCGAAATGCAATTTGGAGATAAATTATGGTTAATGACTTTTGTACCTATAATTGCTGATGCATATGTTAATTTGTATTGCGTTGACATTACAGAACGCAAAAAAGCGGAGGAAACACTTGTAAAACTAAGAAAAGCAGTCGACACTTCCAGTGAGGCAATTTATCTCACTGATAAAGAGGGTATATTCACCTACATCAATCCGGGATTCACTGCTCTTTACGGATACGATTCAGATGAGATTGTCGGAATCTCAACCCCGAGAATATTAAAAAGCGGGAAAATGGAGCCGCAATTCTATGATGAGTTATGGAAGACTTTGTTGATCGGACAAGAAGTAAGGGTGGAATTCATCAACAAAGGAAAAGATGGAAAGTTATTAGATATTGAAAGTTCAGCCAATCCGATTTTTGACGAAGCGAATAACATTATCGGCTTTTTGGGGATTCAACACGATATAACCGAGCGAAAGCAGGCAGAAGTAGAACTTAAGGAAAGCGAGGAAAAGTACCGGTTTCTCGCAGATAATAGTTCTGAAAATATATGGACAAGGGATTTGAACTTAAAATATACATATATCAGTCCCTCCATATTTCACCTCATCGGCTATACTGTTGAAGAAGAAATGGAGAGAACTGTTGCTCAGTGCTATACTCCCAAAACGATTCAGTATATAAGTCAGGTATTTGCAGAGGAAATGGAACTTGAGCAAAAAGGAAATGCTGACCCTTCGCGAAACAGAATAATTGAATTAGAAGCTTACAAGAAAGACGGTTCAATTGTTTTTTTAGAAACAAGTATGACTTTTCTGCGTGATGATAAATTAATACCGTATGGCATATACGGAATAACCCGAGATATAACCGAACGTAAGCTGGCAGAGGAAACAATAAAACAAAATTATGACTTCTTAAAAAATGTTATTAATTCTTTCTCTCAGCCTTTTTATGTTATTAACATTTCTGATTATTCCATAGTATTGGCTAATACTGCCGCAACAAATGGCAAAAATTTGGAAATGACGGGATATTGCTACTCTCTTTCTCATAATAGAAATGAACCATGTACAGGTGAAAATGACAAATGTCCATTAATGGAAGTAATTAAAACAAAAGAGCCGGTAGTTGTAGAACATATTCATTTTGATAAAGATGGCAACGAAAGAATCGTGGAGGTGCATGGGTATCCGATTATTGACGAAAATGAAGAAGTGTTTCAATTGATAGAATATTCTAACGACATTACCGAACGCAAGCAGGCAGAAGAAGATTTAAGGGAAAGCGAGGAAAGGTACAGTACTATTGTCAACAATTCGCCGGATATAATACTCATTCATGTAAATGGTATTATTAAGTATGTAAATAATATCGGTGAGATACTTCTTGAATATTCGATAGAGGAAGTTATCGGAAAATCCGTTCTGGATTTCGTATCTGAAGAATCAAAACCCAAAGTCATAGCAAACATGCAAAGAAGAGCCGACGGAGAAGATACTCCAAGCTATGAAGCTAAGATTATTACAAAATCAGGCGCAGCAATATCTGTGTTAATTCAAGCTGCAATAATTCACTATCAGAAAGAAAAAGCGTTCCTTGTTGTGTTAACAGATATTACTGAGATAAAGCGAGCGGAAGAAGCATTAAGTAAAAGTGAATACGAATTTCGAATGCTTGCCGAGGCAATGCCTCAGATAGTTTGGATAACCAGAGCAGACGGCTGGAATATATATTTCAGTCAGCAGTGGATTGATTACACAGGACAAACTCAGGAAGAGAGTAACGGTCATGGCTGGAATAAGCCATTCCATCCCGACGATCAGCAGAAGGCTTGGGATGCTTGGCAAAATGCAACAATAAATGGCGGAATCTATTCGATCGAAAGCCGTTTGCGCCGTGCTGACGGCATCTACAAATGGTGGCTCGTCCGTGGTGTGCCGGTAATTGATGAAAGTGGTACCATTCTCAAATGGTTTGGCACTTGCACCGACATTGATGATTTGAAGAAAAACGAGCAGGAATTAATACTGGCAAAAAACAAAGCTGAAGAAATGAACCGGCTGAAATCAAGTTTTCTTGCTAATATGAGCCATGAGTTAAGAACACCGATGATTGGTATTTTGGGATTTTCCAAATTGCTGGCATATTCAGAAGATGCTGATACAAAGGAAACAGGAGAATTAATATATACAAGCGGGAAGAGGTTAATGGAAACTCTCAATCTAATACTGGATTTGTCAAGGATTGAAGCAGGAGAGTCAAAACTTGAGCCATCCGATATTGATTTGATTGAAGAAATTGCCGAAACTGTAAATTTGTATCAAGCCGCCGCTATAGAAAAGAATCTGTTACTGTCATTTAATAATATTCAATACGTACATTTATATACAAGAACTGATAAAAAAGCTATTGACAGCATTTTGAATAATTTGATTAATAATGCTGTCAAATATACAAACAAAGGGAGCATTACTGTAACCGTTGCTAAAGAGAAGATGGAGTCCGAAAATTGGGTAGTCATAGAAGTAGCCGATACGGGCATTGGAATTGATGAGAAAAATATAAATATGATTTTCAGGGAGTTCCGACAGGTGAGCGAAGGACTCGAGAGGAGCTTCGACGGAACCGGACTTGGATTGACTTTAACGAAGAAATATACAGAATTAATTGGAGGCACAATCTCTGTTAAAAGCAAGATAAACGAAGGCAGTACCTTCACTGTGCGTTTTCCGATTATACCGGTATCATTTGAAGATGATGATTTATCACAGGAAGAAGAAATAGAAAACATAGTAAAAGACAAAGGAATTACACAGCTAAAAAATATATTGATAGTTGAAGATGATCAAGTTACCATAATATTTATACAAAGGATACTCAAAGACAAATACAACATGGATACAGCGATGAATGCTATGGAAGCTTTAGATCATGTGGAGAAAAAGCAATATGATTTAATTCTTATGGATATAAATCTTGGGAGAAGCAGAAATGGGATATATACAACTAAAGAAATCAGGAAGATGGATAATTACAAAAACACTCCCATTATAGCAATGACTGCCTATGCTATGAAAGGCGACAAAGAAGGTTTTCTTGCAAGCGGTTGTTCGTACTATATATCAAAACCGTTTGAATCGGATGAATTAATCGCGCTAATGGAAGAAGCTTTGGGCTCTACAGAGAAAATTAATCATTAATAAAAATATATTAAATAAATATTGAAATGAAAATTTTTAAACATATTAAGTTTCCCCGGTTTGATTCTAAAACAGAAGTGGAATTCATTCAGGACTACAATGAAAAATCAATACCAATTTTGCGTTTTTCATTAATTTTCATGTTCACCGCATCTTTGTTATTCAGCTATCTGGATTTCTATGCGGTTCCAATTTCAAAGGAACTTATTTGGTTAATAAGGGGAATTTTTGTTGAACTTGTCATAATTATTCTTTTTGCAATATCTTATACTAAAATGATCAAAAGATATTACCAAACAATTGTTTCATTATCAAGTATATTCATGGGCATTGGATCGCTGCTGACTGTTGCTGTGAGCCGGCCTTCAGAATTAGGTAATTATTCTTATTACGCGGGAGCCATTTTAATCTTTATTTGTATTATAAGCTTACGGCTTAGGTTTAATGCTTCGGTGATAGTAATTTCAACAATTATTATAAGCTACATTTCAATGGTTATCATGATTTATGATATTCTTATAAAGGAATATAAGGATTTGATGGAGCCGGTTTTTATAAACAACATATTTTTCTTAGTTGGAGCAGGTATGGCTGTTGTTGTTGCAATATATCTTTTGGAAAGTCTTGCGCGACTAAATTTTCTGCAAAAAAAGAAAATTATAAGTGATATGCATTTAAAGACAGAGCTCGATGAGATAAAAAGAATCGAGTCCGCTTTACGTGAGAGTGAATATAAATACAGATCATTATTCGAATCATCTCGAGATGCATTAATGACACTGCATCCTCCTGAATGGAAATTCACTTCCGGTAATCATGCGACTGTGAAGATGTTCAATACCAAAGATGAGAAAGAATTTATTTCATTAGGTCCCTGGGAATTATCACCCGAATTTCAACCGGACGGGATGCCATCCGGCGATAAAGCAAAAATAATGATTGAGAAAGCCATGGCAGAAGGTTCAAACTTTTTTGAATGGACTCATAAAAGATACAATGGCGAACCATTTCCTGCAACTGTACTCTTAACAAAAATAAACATAAGTGGTGATGAATACTTACAGGCGACCGTCAGAGATATTTCTGTCAGAAAACAGTCAGAAAGTTTACTTAATACTTTTTTTAACTTAATACCTGATCTTGTTTGTATTGCTTCAACAGAAGGGTATTTCAAGAAATTAAACGCTTCCTGGGAAAAATTACTGGGATATGACATTAAGGAACTTCTTGCTCAACCTATGTTATATTTTATGCATCCGGATGATGTTGAGCTCACAAAGCAAGAAGTGGAAAAACAGATTAATGGCTTAAGCACAGATAATTTTGTTAACAGGTATAGAACTAAAAATGGCGACTACAAATGGCTTGAATGGAAGGCAACTCCTTCACCTGATGGTCAAATATTATATGCTACAGCCAGAGATATTACAGCAAGAAAACAGGCAGAACGCGACCAAAAACTAAGTGCCGGAATACTGGGCATTCTCAATCAGGATATTTTGATGAAGGATACTATAAATTCGATTTTGAGAGAAATCAAAAAGGAAACCGGTTTTGATGCCCTGGGTATTCGTCTGGCAAAGGACGGGGACTATCCCTATTATGTTCAGGACGGTTTTTCTAAGGGCTTCCTGAAAACGGAGAACACTTTGTTTGAATATACAGAATCGGGTGATGTATGCAGAGACAGTAACGGAAATGTCAGCTTGGAGTGTACCTGTGGTTTGGTAATTTCAGGAAAAGCAGACCTTAACCTTCCCTTTTTTACAAAGAATGGAAGCTTTTGGACTAATTATTCTGAACCATTATTAGATTTGACAGCCGAAGAAGACCCCAGAAATAACCCGCGCAACCGCTGTATTCATGGAGGTTTCATGTCTGTTGCCATTATTCCTATCAGAATAGGAAATGAGATTGTCGGGACATTACAGCTAAACGACAAAAAAAGAGATTGCTTCACTGAGGATTCAATACATTTTTTTGAAGAGCTTAGCAATATTATTGGTGTAGCTCTTATGCGTAAACAGGGTGAAGATGTGCTAAAGGAAAGCGAGGAAAAATATAGGGCTCTCTTTGAGAGAGATACTAACGCAATATTCATTTATGATTCTGAAACCACCGATATTATCGATGCCAACGAAGCTACATCAAAAATATATGAGTACAGTAAAGATGAATTAATTGGAATGTCCTGCTTGAAATTAAGTGCTGAGGCTAAGGAATCGGCTTCAGCTATAGGCAAAATCAAAAAGGATGGTGTATTTAAAGTTCCTGTTCGTTACCATCAAAAGAGTGATGGAACTGTTTTCCCGGTTGAGCTCAATGCTTACCAAATAGAAGTCAACGGGAGAATTCTGATGTTTGCTATAACTAAAGACATCTCTGAACGTTTGAAGATGGAGAAGGCATTAATTCAGAGTGAAGATTTCCTAAACTGTACAGGTGATATGGCAAAAGTAGGTGGTTGGCAGCTTGATTTGAAAACAATGAAAGTTATTTGGACGCGATCAACGAGTAGGATTTGCGAGCTCCCGGATGATTATGTGCCCGATCTGGAAGAGGCAATTAACTTTTATCATCCTGATGATCGCCAAATAGTAAGTGAATCAGTCAAGCGTGCGATTGAAGCAGGAGAATCGTACGATATTGAAGTTCGACTCATAACTGCAAAAGATCATCAACTATGGGTACGCTCTCAGGGCCAACCGGTATTTGAATCCGGTAAATGTGTGCAACTTTCCGGTACGTTTCAGGACATTACCGAACGCAAACAGGTGGAAGAAGCAATTAAAGAAAGCGAGGAAAAATTCCGTACTATTTCAGAAGGTTCACCGGATGCCATATTCATCACAAATCAGAAGGGGGATTACCTATATGTAAATCAATCTTCATCAGATTTGTTGGGATATTCAACCGAAGAATTGACAAGTATGAACATCACAGATATTTCGTTGAAAAGCGAAATTGAGAATAATATAAACATATTTCAAAGAGTACTTAAGGGAGATATAGTATTTGTTGAGATTAATCTTGTCAAAAATGATGGGGATATTATTCCTGTTGACATAAATGCAATGCTTTTGCCAAATGGATTAATTTATGGAAGCTGCCGTGATATTTCTGAAAGAAAGAAAACCGAAGAAGAATTAATAAATATAACATCAACCAAAGACAAGTTTTATTCTATAATAGCCCATGACCTCCGTGGTCCTATGGGTTCGTTAATGAAAATATCTGCTTTATTGGCTGATGACTTTGATTCTTTCGATATTGAAGACAGAAATCTGATTCTTAAAGAAATAAAAGAAAGCACAAAGAATTCTTTCAGTTTATTAGAGAATCTATTGACATGGTCAAGGTCTCAAAAAAGTGAAATTGAATTTAATCCGGAGGAAATTAATCTCCATAATGCAGTTGAACATGTTTTAAAAACCCAGAGATTAGTTGCAGCTACAAAGAAAATCCTGATTACTTCGAATATTCCTGAAGATATAGTAATAACAGCTGATGAAAATATGCTGAAAACAATTCTTAGGAATTTTATTGGCAATTCAATCAAATTTACTCCTGAAGAAGGTAATGTTATAGTAAGCCAAAAAGCAATTGATGGCTTTATCCAGGTCTCCATAACAGATAACGGAATTGGTATGGACGAAGAAACAAGGAATAAACTATTTAAAATTGATGAAAATCAGTCGAGTGATGGAACGGCAGGTGAAAAAGGAACCGGATTAGGACTAATTCTCTGCAAAGAGTTTACAGAAAAGCATGGAGGAAAAGTCTTCGTAGAAAGTGAAGAAGGCAAAGGAAGTATTTTTACTTTCACATTACCAAAAAGAGATTAATTAAAGCAATGTGTTATGTGTTTAGGAAAAGGGAGAAGTGAATAATGAATAATGAATAGTGAATAATGAATAGTGAGAAGGGAGAAGGGAGAAGGGAGAAGTATAATACTATGTTACTAGACGGAATTATTTTGCTAAATGTGTGAATTGTGTAACTATTTCCCAGATTTATGTAACATATTTTGATTTAGAAAACTATAAATTGTACTTTATATAATCAGTATCAATTTTATTAAAAAACAATTATGACAACAACAACGAACAAACGGCAAACTACATCGAAAGTCCATAAAAAGGACCGAAAAGTAATAAAGAGTAAAGATATTGCTAATATGCCTGCGAGGTCGAAGCATGCAAAAAGCATCAATTGGGAGCAAAAGATATTTTCAACTGTCCGAAAGGACGCTACCAAGCAAAAACCGGGACTGATAAATCTCGTTTCAAAAATGTTAAAATTGAAGTACAAAACACAAAGTATATTTAAAATAATAATGGAATTGTTTTTTAAAACAAAATCAAATAATAAAAATTAAAATCAGGTTATTTCACTTTAGCGAAAGTTTGTATGAAATTGAATATTACTCAAAAAATCTTAATTATCTCTGTGATTGTCCTTGCAGTCAACGGGTTTATTGGTTATTCTGTATATCATAGTAACCAAAATCTTCGTGAATCTGAAAAATGGGTGCAAAACACCGAAGACGTAATTTCCAAATCGGGTAACATACTCATACTTGCCATAGATATACAAACAGCATCAAGGGGTTTTGTTATCAGTAACGACTGGATGTTTCTTGAACCCTTATATAATGCCAAAAAAATAGTTTTCGGTCATATCGAACATCTCAGGATACTTCTTAAGGATAACCCTTTACAAAAAAAACGTGTAGATTCCCTCGATTATTATATACATAAGCTTTTGGATTTTTCAACCCAACAGATTGAATTAAGAAGCAAGCAAGGATTATCGGCAGCCATCGAATTTACTTCAACCAAACGAGGCAAACAAATTACCGACCGGATACGCCAAATTTCAAATGCAATTAATGAGGATGAGCGCATTTCACTTAATCAACGAAAGCTGGCAAACGAGCAAAGTGAGACATTGTTTAACTGGGCTACTACTATTATGTTTGCTTTAATGACGGCTTTCACTATACTTTTAGTAATAGTTACCGGCAAGAATTTATATAAAAACAAAGAGAAAGAAAAACGGGCTGCTGAATTAATTATAGCTAACAAAGAGCTTGCATTTCAAAATGAAGAAAAAGAAAAACGTTCAGCAGAGTTAATCATTGCTAATGAATCACGAAGAGAGACAAACGAGTATTTGGAAAATTTGCTCAATTATGCTAATGCCCCGATTATTGTCTGGGATATGCAATATGAAATTACGAGGTTTAACAAAGCTTTCGAATCTCTTACCGGAAGAACTGAAAAGGATGTAATTGGAAAATCTCTGGAAATCCTGTTTCCGCCTGTCTTAAAAGATAGTTCGATGGAACTTATCAAGAAAACACTTGATGGTAAACGGATGGAGGTTGTCGAAATAAATATTTTGCATATTGATGGTTCTGTGCGAATTGTTCTATGGAATTCTGCTAACATCTTGTCCAAAGACGGTAAGACTCCTGTAGCTACAATCGCTCAGGGACAGGACATCACCGAACGCAAGCTTGCAGAAGTAGAAATAAGAAAATTGAATGAAACGTTGGAGCAGAAAGTAATTGAACGAACTCAACAGCTTGAAGATGCAAACAAAGAACTCGAAGCATTCAGCTATTCTGTCTCACACGATTTACGGGCGCCATTAAGACATATTGGCGGCTTTATTGATTTGTTGAAAAGAAATAATTCCTCTCAACTCGACGAAGCAGGGTTAAGAGATTTGAATATCATTGCCGAGTCATCACAAGAAATGGGCAACCTTATAGATGCATTGTTGACTTTTTCAAGATTAGGCAGGACCGAACTACAACGAACAAAAATTAATTCACAAAACATGATAACCAGGGCAGTTAGAACTTTTAGCGATGAATTAGAGGGTAGAAATGTTGAAATAAATATAACAGAACTTCCTGATGTAATGGGTGACGAAAACTTAATGAGTCAAGTCTGGGTTAATCTTATCTCTAACGCTTTGAAATATTCACGTAACGAAGAAAAAGCTGTAATTGATATTGGAGGTAGAATAGAGGATGATAAAACAATATTTTATGTCAAGGATAACGGTGTCGGATTTGATATGAAGTATGCTCATAAACTATTCGGTGTTTTCCAGCGGCTTCATAAAGCCAGAGATTTTGAAGGAATAGGAATAGGTCTTGCGAATGTGAATAGAATCATATTGCGGCATGGCGGAACCTGTTGGGTAGAAAGTGAAGTTGGCAATGGTGCCACATTTTCCTTTAGTTTGACAAATATTTAACAACTATAATAGAAAGTATAAAATTATGCTTACAGAATTTAAAAGAATCCTTATAGTGGACGACAGTCCGAAGGATGTTGAGCTCACAATCGCGGCACTTGCCGAAAAAAATCTTGCGAACGAAATTGTTGTTGCAGAAGACGGTGAAGAGGCATTAGATTATCTATATAAACGTGGGAAATTCGTCAATGAAGAAGGCAACCCGGCTGTCATTCTGTTAGATATAAAAATGCCAAAGATGGATGGAATAGAAGTGCTAAGACACATCCGCTCCGATCCTAAATTTAAAGTAATTCCGGTTATCATGGTAACATCATCACGCGAAGAAAAAGATCTGGTTGAGAGTTACAAACTTGGAGCTAATTCTTATGTGGTTAAACCTGTTGATATTACTCAATTCATTGATGCCATTAAAGTACTGGGTCAATATTGGGCTGTTGTCAATCAACAACCGTCTGCACGTATGTGATGCAGCGAATTTAAAATTTAAAGTCAACTTAAAATGAAGAACCCATAAAATTATTAATAGCTGCAATTATGAAAAAAATAAAAATACTGCATCTTGAAGATGCTTCAAGAGATTCCGAATTAATAAGTTCTGCGATTGAAACCGGAGGAATCATTCATGAGTATTTTTTGGTTGACAACGAAAAAGATTTCTTAAATATCCTGGAAACTGAAAATATAGATTTAGTGCTATCGGATCAGAGTATGCCCGATTACGATGGCAACGAAGCATTGAGGGTCGTAAGAGAAAAATATTCTCATATACCATTTATTTTCGTTTCAGGAACTATGGGAGAAGATACATCTTTTAATACGATGTCAAGAGGGGCAACGGATTATGTGCTTAAAGACAAACTTGAGCGATTGGTTCCTGTAATTAAAAGAGCGATGAAAGAAAAGGAACTTGTGACTAAGCGTCAGTTGGCTGAGAATAAGTTAACCGTAGCGAAAACTCAGATTGCCATTCAAAGCGGAGAGAAAGAAAAACGTGCTGATGAGTTAAGAATTGCCGACATTGAATTGGCATACCAAAGTGGTGAAAAAGAAAACCGTGCTGCAGAGTTGTTGATAGCTAATAAAGAGCTTGTCTTTCAAAACGAGGAGAAAGAAAAACGTGCGGCTGAGTTGTTAATAGCTAATGAAGAACTAATATTTCAAAACAAAGAGAAAGAAAAGCGTGCCGCAGAACTGTTGATAGCTAACGAAGAACTTGCTTTTCAAAATGAAGAAAAAGAAAAACGAGCGGCAGAGTTAATAATAGCAAACGAAGAATTATTATTCCAGAACGAAGAGAAAGAAAAACGAGCCGCAGAGCTTTTGATGGCAAATGAAGAGCTTGCCTTTCAAAATGAAGAAAAGGAGAAACGTGCGGCTGAATTAATCATAGCTAACAAGGAACTTGCTTTTCAAAATGAAGAAAAAGAAAAGCGTGCATCAGAATTGAAAATAGCGAATAGAGAACTTGTGTTTCAGAATGAAGAGAAAGAAAAACGTGCAATTGAATTAGGTAAGGCAAAAGAGAAAGCGGAAGAAAGCGATAAATTAAAAACTGCGTTTCTGCAAAATATGTCGCATGAAATTCGAACTCCTTTGAACGGTATTATTGGTTTTTCCGGGCTACTTAATTCGGAAAATTTAAGCAAGGAAGACATCAAGGATTTTACTGCAATGATTAGTCAAAGCGGTCAACGGCTAATTGAAATAGTCAATAATGTTCTTGATATTTCAAAAATTCAAATAGGACAAGTCCAAATTGAAAAAAAGCCAATTTTGATTAATGCGATTTTTTCAGATTTATTGACATTTTTCTCGCGGTTTGCAGAGGAGAAGGGTATCGTATTAAGATATCACAATCTGAATGACAAATACAGAACAATTTATTCGGATGAAACCAAGCTGAATCAGATTCTAACGAATTTAATAAACAATGCAATTAAATTTACAAAATCAGGTAGTATTGATTTCGGTTATGAAATAAAAGATAATTTTATTCAATTATATGTTAAAGATACAGGAACCGGAATACCACCGGAGTTTTACGATAGAATTTTCGACAGGTTTACCCAAGCCGACCTATCAATAACACGAGGATATGAAGGAGCAGGTCTTGGATTAGCAATATGCAAAGGATTGGTCGAATTGCTCGGAGGGAAAATATGGCTTGAATCTGAACTAAACAAGGGTACAACATTTTTCTTTACTTTGCCACATACTGATGATACCGACATTGAACTTAATTCTCGGGCTGAATCGATAATTTTAGACAGCCCTCAGAATTCAACAGATCTTGTAAATCAAACTAAAGGAAAAATTCTTATCGCTGAAGATGATCGGATAAGTTTTCAGTATCTTAACAAACTATTGGAAAATGCCGATATTACTGTTATTCATGCTGAGGATGGATCACAGGCAGTAGAATTGGTCAAGGATAATCCTGATATTGATTTAATTCTGATGGATATAAGAATGCCTGTTATGGATGGTATGGAAGCAACAAAATTAATCAAGCAGATAAGACCTGATTTGCCAATTATTGCTCAGACAGCATATGCTTTCAGTGAAGAAAAAGAAAGAATTTTAGCAAGCGGTTGTGATGAATATTTATCAAAACCAATTAAGAACGATAAGCTTCAAAGATTAATAGACAGATATTTGAAATAGTTCTTTGAATTAATGTTTACAACAATTGGTTTCTATTAAAAAAAATTGCGAAATGTGTGAATTGTATAACTTATTTCCAAATTTATGTAACACATACGCTGTTATTTAAAAGTAAATTAATAATGTAAATATTTGCAATAATAAATTAGTAACAGAAAATAGTAAATAAATAAATAATAAGGAAAGAAGCATATTTACTTACTAATTCAATTCATTATAACATATATTATATTTAATAATCATTTAAGACGGAGGTCATATGAAGTCTCTAAACTACTTTGAAAAAGTCATTGCGATGATACTTTTTCTATTTATTTCATGCAATCTTGCATATTCGCAATCCGAAAGCGGAAGAATGTCCTTCGGTTTTAATGCCGGCGGTGTTAAGTATTGGGGTGAATTTTCAGATAACCAAGCTTGGTTGGGAGGGGATCTGTTTCTAAGGTATAATATTTTACCTCAAATTTCTATAATGGCTGTTGCCGGATTGGCACAGGCAAAGTATAAAGTGGACGATCTTGCTCTATCAAAATATCCTGAGTATTTTGGTGTTGATGCAAAAATAGACGGTTTTTATCCGGGTTCTCCTGACCCTAATAATCCTATTCCTATAAAAGATAAAAATTATATTCGATTTAGCACTTATGAAATGTACGTAACATATAACTTATTTTCACATGAGAGATTTGTTCCATATTTTTTTGGAGGTGTTGGATTATTAAACTGGGAACCGCGTTCCGGTGATGTAGGTGGTTTCGGTGCTCTGCCTAATAATGCAAATAAGGTATATGAAAAAAATAAAATTGTTTATCCATTTGGTTTTGGTGTTGAAACTTACTTGACTGATGATTTGGTATTAAATGCAAGAGGTACAATAAGATATACGGGAACAGATTACCTTGATGATTTTGCGGTTGAAGGTTCGGACGATGATATTTTTATAACATTCGGACTTGGGTTTTCCTATTATATTATGGGTGATGCAGATTTTGACCATGATGGTCTGACAAATGACAGGGAAAAAGCTATTGGGACTGACCCCAGAAATCCTGATACGGATGGTGAAGGATTGCAGGATGGCGAAGAAGTAAAAGTTCATCATACTGATCCATTAAAGGTTGATACTGACGATGATGGCTTAAATGATTATGAAGAAGTAATGACTTATAATTCAAATCCATTGAATCCTGATTCTGATGGTGATGGTTTGAAAGATGGACAGGAAATTGTTCGTAAAACAGGTATCTTAAAAGCAGATTCTGACAAAGACGGTCTTCTTGATGGTGAAGAAGTAAACAAACATTCTTCTGATCCTTTAAATCAGGATACTGATGAAGATGGTTTAAGTGACGGGGATGAGTTCTTGAAATATGGTACCGATATGAAATCCAAAGATACTGATTCTGATGGTTTGGAAGATGGAGCGGAAGTTCATACTTACAAAACTAATCCAAAATTACCCGATTCAGATAATGACGGTCTTAATGATGGATTAGAGGTAAAACAATATAAAACCGATGCTGCAAAACCTGACACCGATGATGATGGTCTGAATGATGGAGAAGAAGTTAATAAGTTAGCAACCGATCCTCTCAAAAAGGATACTGATGGTGATAGCTTGAATGATGGTGACGAAGTCAGGAAGTTCAAGACAAATCCATTGTCTGCGGACTCTGATAATGACGGCTTGAGTGACGGTGAAGAAGTATCGAAATATAAAACCGACCCGGCAATTCCTGATACGGATAAAGACGGATTAAAAGATGGTGATGAAGTGTTGAAATATAAAACTGACCCGTTAAAGCCGGATACTGATGGCGATATGCTTGTGGATGGCGAAGAAGTTTTGAAGTATAAAACCAATCCATTAGTTACTGATACAGATAAGGATAAATTGACAGATGGTGAAGAAGTACACAAAATATTTACTGACCCAACAAATCCCGATACAGATGGTGACAAAGTTATTGACGGAGATGATGATTGTCCGCTTATAGCCGGTGAGAAAAGCAGTGTAAAAGGTAAGAATGGATGCCCGCAACCTCCGAAAGTTGGTACAAAGACAGACTTTAACGACATACTATTTATTGTCAACACTGACGAATTTAATTTCGAAATGCCCGGTACTTCAATGAGTCTTGCTAAAATGTTAGCTTATGTAAAGCAATGCGATGACTTAAAAGTATTTGTGGAAGGTCATGCTTCTGCCGAAGGCGATGCAAAAAACAACCAAATACTTTCTGAAAAGAGGGCAGCGAGAATACAAATTTGGCTTATTTCGCAAGGTGTGGATGCCAATAAAGTAACCGGAACTGTTGGATATGGTTCATCTCAGCAAAAAATCAAAGAGCCAACAGGTAGTGCATTGAAAAAAATGAACAAGGAAGACCTTGAAAACATTAGGAAACAAAACAGAAGAATAACTATTAAGGTTGTTGAAACCTGTAAGTAATGTTTAGCTGAACTAATTGGATTATATTACCCCTCCCTATTTAGGAGGGGTAATTTTTCAGAAGCAAAAATTAAATTTTAAAAAAATATTCAGAATCTAACTAAAATAATATTATAAAATAATCCAGGAAATAAAATGAAACTATTTAAAAAAAATACAGCGGTAATAATAATATCATTTATAATGCTAAACTTAGTGTTGGCTTTTTCGGGTTGTTCCGAAACATCAGTGCCGGATAATCAGGCAACAGTAAACATACAGTCTGAAATGAGTCTTGCAGTGTCACAACTTATAGATTTGGAAATTAAAGGGGATAAATTTCAAAGAACCGAAGTTGATTCGGTAAGAATTACAAGGACAAGAATTTTATTATCAAGAATTAAATTCCATCTTGAAAATGAAACCAACGATGGTATAGACAAAGAGTTCAAAACAGGTCCATTCTTGTTCATCGGTGATGAAACAGGAAGTTATTTCAATATGACAAACGGACAGATTCCACCGGGGGCTTATGAGAAGATTAAATTTGAAATTCATCGTTTCAGCAGCAGCGATTTAAATCAATACCAAAATCATGAAATGTTCAAGAACTTTGCTACTAATGAAAGGTATTCGGTAATCATTGAAGGTTTTGCTTATAAGGATGGCAATGCTCATGAATTCACATATTATGGTACACCGACAGCCAATCTTTCCATGAAATTTGAACCTTCATTAGTCTGTGATGAAAATGCAAACGTAATTGTTTGCCTTCAGATAAATCCGATGAATTTGTTCAAAAGCGGTAATTCGGTTTGCGACCCCAGAGACGGTGGCAATAAGAATGATATAGATAACTTAATCAAGTCGGCAATCAGAGCGGTAAAGAAGAATTAATAGTGAATAGTGAATAATGAAAAGTAGAAAGCGAAAAGTGTGATAAGTATAAAGCGAAATAATGATTGTAGGAAATACTATGCTGCAAAACGGAATTATTTTGCTAAATGTGTGAATTGTATAACTTTTTTCCAAACTTATGTAACACTTTTCGATTAGGATTAGTTTAAATTTGTTTAGAAATTATTAAATGTCATTGAGGAGAAACAAAATGTTAACCAAAAGAACCGAAACAGTATCTGTCACAACAATTACTAAGGATAACTGGCTGGAAAAGAAAAAAAAGCTGATTGAAAAATTTCCTCTTTTAATCAAAGAAGAATTGAATTACGAGGAAGGTAAAGTAGAAGAAATGATAAATAATATTCATTCTAAGATTGGTAAAACCATTGGTAAGTCCAAAAAAGAATTGCATAAATTTATCGAAGCGATTTGAATAATTTGTACAGATTGATATTAATTTTCCATAAACGGACACGATGAAGAAATCGTAAAAAATTAAACAATACATATTTTAAAAGTTCAAACCTGATTAAATAAAGTTTCGGGAAGAAACAAAGACAGACATTCGAGAAAACATTGCTTTAATATAAAGTAAATAAAGCAAACTTATTAAAACTATTACATATATTTTATAAATATTTAAAAGGAAATCACCATGTATAAAATTATTATAATCTTTATTACAACTGTCTTTATGGCAGGAGTATTTTTAACCTCTTGTGACTCTTCTGCTAAAAAGGTTGAAGATGCCCGCGAAGATTTGCAAACGGCAAATGATGAAGTTTCAGATGCACAGTTAGACCTTTTCCAGGCAAAACAGGATTCTTCTGATGACTATCAGGAATACAAAAAAGAATCTGAAGCGAGAATAAAGGAGTACGATAAGAGCATTGCTGAACTGAAAATGAAAATAGCAAACGAGAAAAAGTATAGCAGAACAGAATACCAGAAATTGGTAGCCGGTTTAGAACAAAAAAATGCAGAATTGAAAAAAAGTTTGAATGAGTACAAGGAAGATGGTCAGGACAAATGGCAATCTTTTAAAACCAAATTTAATAGCGATATGGATGGTCTGGGAAAATCAATATCGAATTTTTTCTCAGAAGAGAATAAGAAATAAAATATATTTAATTATTTACATCAAATTTATTTGAGGTTGTCAACACAAGGGGAGCCAATTAAGATGAAAAACATAGAAATGGAAAGGTCAAAAGCTGTAATAACAGTTGAGATTATTGAATATGAGCCACATTCGGTTGTTAGCAAAACTATAATTAACAAAACAACCGGGATTATCAGTGTTATGTCTTTTGACATTGGAGAAGCGTTAGTTGAAAAAATTATTCCATTCGACGCTTTTGCTCAGATAATAGACGGCAAGGCAGAAATTGTGATTGACGGGAAGTCTCATTTGCTGAACACAGGTCAGTCGATTATTATTCCTGCGCATACTGCAAATATCGTAAAGGCAAATGAAAGATTTAAAATGATTCTTACCATAATCAAAAGTGGTTATGACAAGGTATTATAAAAATAGTTGTATTACGATAAGTACGAAAACAAGGTTATAAGGTTATCAGAAAAATTCTGATACAAGAGGAAAAACTGATTTTTCAATTTGAAAACAGTCTAAATATTATTTATTATAAAATAAAGGTGATTTATGAAAAAATTTACTAAACAAAAAGAAAGTATGTTCATGAAATACATACGTTTTCTTTCTTTAACATTTATGGTCGTTTTAACAACGACTTTATCGACAATGTCTGAGCCGACTGAGGTTTTAAATCTAAGGTCGATGGAGGATTTTGTTGTTTTAGCCGGTTCGACAGTAACAGCGATTCCCCCGGTATCATTAGACGGGAATGTAGGTTTGAGTCCTGCCGCAGGCAGTTATATTGTTGGATTCGATGGGTCAAACGTAAATGGTATATTGTACGTGGTTGATGCCTCCGGTCCGGCAGGTTCGGTGATAGACGCAACCTTGCTAACAACAGCTAAGGGTGATTTAACTACAGCATATAACGATGCCGCAGGAAGAACTCCAGTACCAACTGGTCCTTTTTTGAATCCAAATGGAGGAAATATTGGTGGATTGAATCTTGTACCGGGTCTTTACAAATTCACATCTACTTGCCTGATAACCGGAGGTCATCTGACTCTTACAGGAAGTGCAAGTGATGTTTGGATTTTCCAGATAGCATCGAATCTTGATATGGGTAACAATGTCCAAATTATTCTCGCAGGCGGTGCAAGAGCATCAAACATTTTTTGGCAGGTCGGAACATCCGCAACTGTTGGAACATATACTGCTTTCAAAGGAACGATTTTGGCTGACCAGTCAATTTCTTTTGGCACGGGAGCAACATTAGACGGTAGAGCTTTAGCTTTTTCAGGTGCTGTTACTATGGCATCAGATATGAATGGTAACAAACCAATATCAACGTTTCCCATCTTTTCGGTGAATCCAACAGAGTTATTGTTTGGAAATGTGAAAAGTGGAACGACTAAAAAAGATTCTGTTACTGTAACCAATATAGGTACAGCAGACCTTATTATTGACAGCGTAAAAAGTTCAAACGGATTATTTACCGTAACCCCTATGACGGGTACAATTGCACCTACAGCTTCGCGCAAATTCTATGTTACTTTCGCACCAATAGCTGATAGTTTAAAGACAGGATATATTTATTTTTATCATAATGGTGATAATAAGATGGATTCAATCAGGGTTAGCGGAACAGGTGTTTCACCAATGTTTACGGTAGCTCCGATGAGTCTCGACTTTGGGAATGTAGATATTGGATTAACTAAAACAGATTCTGTATTAGTAACAAACAACGGAACATCGGTTCTTATTATTAGTATTATAACAAGTTCAAATACTGTATTTACAATAGCACCAACATTCGCATCTGTTAACCCGGGTGATTCGCGTAAATTTTATATTACTTTTGAGCCACTGACAGACAGTCTTAAGACCGGCTATATCAGTTTTTATCACAATGCTTTAAATGGGAAGGACTCAATTCCTGTGAGCGGGACAGGTATTGCACCTAAATTCACAGTTGACCCGTTAAGATTGGATTTCGGAGAAGTTAACACTGCCTCAACGGAAGTTGATAGTGTTACAGTAACAAATAACGGTACAGCTGATTTGATAATTACAAGTATCACTTCAAGTAATGATCATTATACTTTATTAGAATTGAATGCAACAATTCAGCCCGGTGAATCAAAGAAATTTTATGTAACTTTCACACCAATAACGGAGGAATATCAGGAGGGTTATATATATTTTAATTTTAACGCCACTAATCTCAGAGACTCGATTTATGTAACAGGCACGGGTGTTGGTGATACTACTTTACCCGAATTCACTATAACTCCATTAAGTTTGGATTTTGGCACTGTGCTAACTGGAGAATCGAAAACGATTACCGTGACAATAACAAATACGGGTGATGCAAATTTGGTTATATCAGGAATGTATTCGGGGAATCCATTTTATACGGTAGAACAAAAAATATCTATAATAACACCGGGAAATACATCAATATACGAGATAGTATTCTCTCCGCTTATTCCTGAACTTACAGAGGGATATATATACTTTCGTCATAATGCGCCAAATAGATTGGATTCATTATTTGTTACCGGCATAGGTGCAGGTCCTTTTATGCATCCTGAATTTTCAATTAATCCATCTTATTTGGATTTTGGAACAGTATTTATTGGAGATTCAAAGCTTAAAAGCGTCTTAGTTACGAACACAGGCAAAACGACATTAAATATTAAGAATATTATATCAGAAAATTCTCATTACAGTATTACTCCTATTATCGGTAAAATTGAGCCGAATGAGTATAAGCAATTTTTTATCAGGTTTACGCCCACTGTGGAAGAACAAGTAAATACAAAAATTATATTCACACACAATGTTGGTTCTGATACAATAAACGCTACAGGCAGAGGTTTGCTTAACTTAACGGTAATTACCATAGGAGAAGCACGGGACCTTCCTCTTGGTTCTGAATTTGTTATTGAAGGAATTGTAACACGTTCATTAGGTAAATATACACGATTTCAGGATGGATCAGCAGGTCTGACAATACTACAGGAATCCGGTCTGTTTTTTGATGAAGTAGCGAACTTTGAAATTCAGATGACTGATAAGATTCGTGTACGAGGGATTATTTCCGAGATTAACAATCTAAAAGTAATTAATGGTGACGACCTTATCGGGTATCAACGGATATCCCGTTTGAACATACTTCCTCAACCTGTAGAAGTTACGCTTTCAGAACTTAAGAATAATGGAGAGCAATATGAAAGCCGTCTCATCAAGCTTGATTACCTTACAATCAACAGTGTTGTTTCCGGTTCTGTCTTCATTGAAAATCAGACCTATGATGTTGTTGATAACAGTGATTATTCAAAATCAGTTGTGATACGCATAGGCAAAGGTGAAGATACTGAAATGGATGGTTTGCCTTATATTTACGATTATGTAACTTTTGAAGGTGTTCTAAGTCAAAACAGTGAAGTTAATCCATCAATAGGTTATCAGTTAACACCTGTGAATCCATTGGATCTGGATAATTCTCCGCTTGATGTTTTCGAGAGAGGAACAGTCAATACTTTTTCACTCTATGAAAGTTATCCAAACCCGTTCACATCCTTTACGACGATACAATATAATTTAGGAAATTCGGGATTTACAACTCTTAAGGTTTATAATATCTATGGAGAAGAGGTCGCTACACTTGCAGAGGGCTTCCGTGAAGCCGGTTTACACACTGTTAAGTTTTACGTATCAGGTGAGAGATTGTCGCTTGGCAGTGGAGTATATTTCTATCGTTTGCAATCAGGTTCATTTATTTCAATGAAGCAGATGATATTTGTTAAATAATTAATATTGAACAATGAAGAGACATGCTCTTTGCATGTCTCTTTTTCTTAAAAAAAGTGAATTAGTATAGTAGAATAAATAATTATTAAAGGAAAAATATATGAAGAATTTTAAGAACAATTTGATTGCATGTTTCCTAGTTGTCATTTTAACTGTTGCAGTAATTACAACAGCGAATGCTCAAGAAACAAAATTTCGCGACCAGTCATGGCGATATGGTATAATTGGTGCAATGCAGTTCAATTCCGTATCACTTGGATGGCAGGATTTACACGGACCCGAATTTAACTTCCACTCACCTGAAGATGACATTGATTATGTTGATGGTACCGGATGGGGTGTTTATGGTGGATTATTTGGTGCATATCTTTCAGATAGCTGGTGGGGTATTCAAATGCGTATTTGCTATGACGAAAGAGCGGCACTTGTCGAAGATATAACTTTCACGCCCACGCCTTCTTTTGACACAAAAATGAGTTATTTATCATTCGCACCGTCATTAAGAATTGACCAGCATATAATTCCTAATTTGTATTTTCATGCAGGAGTTTCACTAAATTTGGCTTTAAAAGGTACTTATGTTTATAAACCTGACATTGACGGGTCCGCAGAAGAACCTGAAACTGATGTTACAAGAGTCAATGCGGCTTCTTATGGACTTCAGGGAGGTGTTGGTTACGACTTCAAAATTGCAACATTAGATGAATATAACTCGGTGATATTATCTCCTTTCTTTGATGTTTCCTGGTTGGTCAACCAAAGAAGAGGTGATGAGGCTACTCAGGACGAACAGAATTCAGTAGATGATATTTGGTCAACAAGAAGCTATAGAATAGGATTTAAACTTGCTATAGACTATAACCCGGCAGGTGGGAAAAGTATGTCAATTGATGATGTTGGTTTTGTTGATAAAAAAGAAGAAAGAGTTTCCGTTATAATGCCTTTCGATAATACTATATATACAAAGAATGTTAAAGGATATTTCCCTTTACACCCATATGTATTTTTCGACAAAGGAAGTACCGTAATACCTGTAAGATATAAAACGCTTACTAAATCGGAGGCAAAAAATTTCAAAGAATCTGACATGGAAGATTTTATGAAAGGTGATTTAACTACAAAAGAAACAAATGTAAATCAATTGATGAAAACTTACTATAATATGTTGAATATATATGGCGATAGGATGAGAAAGAATTCCGGTGTCAATCTTACTTTAAGAGGCAGCGATCCTGAAGAAAAAAATGGAGAAGCAATGGCAAAAGCTGTAAAAGCATATTTGGTAGATAACTTTGATATTGACCCCGATAGAATAAGTATTATTGTCGACCCGCCATACGCGCCATCCGGAAGCGATGAAACTGAGGCTGTCTCGAAGGGTTTAATTGATGATGAAAATCGCAAGGTAAAATTTATTTTCAGTGATCCTGATATGACTAAACCGGTAAGATATACAATCAGAGATGAATCATCGATTGATAACGATTTGATTTTTACGATAGACAAAGACATCAACTTCAGAAGTTGGGATGTTACAATTACAGGTGAGGGCAAGACAATGTATTTTGGACCTTTTGCATACGATTATGAAAGAATCAATCCAGCTGAACTGATGAGATTTCTTGAATCTGGAAAGTATAATGCAAAAGTTGTGATAACAGATAATAATGGCATGAAAACAGAAGAAAATTATCCGTTTAAGCTGAATAAGGATACAGAATTAAAGAATGCTTCAAGATATCTGATGATTTTTGAATACAATGAATCCAGTGCAGTTTTTTCTTATGAGAAAACAATTAGAGGTGAAATTGTGCCGGGAATTAATGAAGGTAATCGAGTCATCATACATGGTCACACTGATATAATTGGAACTGAAGCAGGCAATAAAAAACTTTCACTTGAAAGAGCTAATAAAGCAAAAGAAATTATGCTGGACGAGTTGAAAAAAGATGACAAAAAAGTTAGTGTTAAAGCTATTGGGATGGGACAAAATAGAACTCAATATACTTTTGATAACCGCTATCCCGAAGGAAGAATGTATAACAGGAATGTTTTTGTTGAGGTTATTGAGTAATATGATTTAGAGGTTTAGGTATTTAGACTATTAGACATTTAGGGGTTTAGGTATTTAGACTATTAGATATTTAGGTGAATAGGAAATGGTGAAAGGGAGAAAGGAGAAGGGAAATATAAGTGAGTCAGTAAAGAACCCCGCCAAAAATTAGTGAATAGTTAATGGTGGACAATAGAACAATAAAACATGCAATAGGAATATATATCATGTTTTTCAAAGAAAAAGTGGAATATATTAATTCACTAAATTGGCGGGGGAATTTTGGAAATTGGAAGTTAGGAATATAAATACTTTATTGGTAATGCACAATTATTGAGAAAGTTGGAAGCACTGGAATCCTCACTTCAGAATAATGCTAAGATTGTAATACCAACAGGTTCGGAAATAGTCAACATTATTGGTGAGATGGCTGGAGTAGTACCGCTGAAATAACGGAATGATTTTTTTAAACAATAATTAAATAGGAACAGATATTATGAAATTAATAAATAGACTTCGATTAATTGTTATTATCTTAATAACTTTTACAACACTAAGTTCGATTTTATACGGACAAAATTCCGGATCTGAGGAACATAATTTTTATATTGGTCCGCAACTCGGTGTTTTCAATGCTATTGATGCTGATGAAGCAAGTTTTATGGGAGGCGTTGCCGCCCGATTAAAATTTGGCGAAATTCTCGGAATTGAAGCTTCTATCAACTATCGCCAGGAAAAATACCTTGGTAACAGCGTTACAGTAAAAAACTGGCCCGTGATGGTTACTGGACTGGTATATCCTCTTTCTTTTGTTTATGGTGGAATTGGAGCAGGGTGGTATAATTCGAACTATACGTATAATAACAGCTTGCTTGAAACAAACTATACTTCGGATACTCAGCAAAAGTTCGGCTGGCATTTTGGTGGTGGAGTGGAGCTTCCTATTGGAAAAATTGGAAAAATTGTAGGAGACTTGCGATACGTTTTTTTGGATTACGACTTCAACGAGTTTCCAGGTAGCAATAATGTCAATGCGGACTACTATGTTTTTATGGTAGGAATTCTTTTCGGTTTATAAATGACTGATTATTGAAATTAATGAAAGAAAATATATGCTTTACGTCGTAGCTGTTGCTCTGATAATATTTTGGCTGCTTGGAATAATTAGTTCTCAGTCTATGGGAGGATTAATTCACGTACTCCTTGTGATAGCAGTAATTATGATATTAGTAAAAATTATTAGGGGTAGACGTGCACTCTAAAGTTGCATACGATTTAACCGGTCAGCGAAAACTGTCAATGAGGCATTTAGCATTGTATGCAAGTCTTATTGCATTTGCTATTGCAATAGCTTGTTTACTTATTTTCCTTTTCTTCCCGGAAATATATTTGAACAAGTACTTTAAACACAAAATCATAAAGGAATTCACAAGAACGTATCCGAAATATAAGATGAGTATATCAACTTTGCATTATGACGTAAATGAGAACCTTGTTGAATTTGGAGGTTTGGCAGTAAATTCGAAGGATTCTAATTTTTCTTTCATTGTTGACAAAGCATACTTGAAAGGAATTAGCTGGTTAAAGTTAATATGGAAAGGTAAGGTTGAATCCGGTGTTATTGCCGGTTCAGCAGGTGAAGCAGAAGGAATTGCATGGAAGTTTCGGGAATCACGGTATGAATTGAGATGTGAACATCTGAAAGTATCGTTACTTGATTCGGAAATAGTTGTCAATGATTTGAAAATGAATCCTTTTGTGGATGATGAGCAATTTTTTGAAGATAGCAAGTACAGAAAAATAAGATACCGTTTACTAATACCTAAATTAAAGGTATGTGGACTGGGGACCGGGCAACCGGGGAAGGAATTCCATGCCCGTTACGTGGAGATTGAGGGTGTGTCGTTGGATATTCTTATCAACAAATACAAACCGTTCAAAAAAGTAGTTTCAAAAACTCTTATGCCGAATGAGCTATTTTCTTCAATGGATAAAGTAGTAGATATAGATAGTATTCTTATAATCGATGGGCAGATAGACTTTGGAAGAGCATATTCGGTGCGAACTAATCCTGCTATTATTAGCTTTGATAATGTGGAACTGTTGGCAACAGGGATATCTAAGCACGATACATTAGTTGTTCACACAAACGCTAAATTTATGAATGCGGGAATAATGAAAGCGATATTGAGTATTCCATTTAAAACGAAGAAATTTAATATGCAATACTCCGGCTCTCTCAGCAGAATGGAACTGAACAAACTGAATACATTCCTTGAGACAGCCAATCATATCAGAATCAAATCGGGCAGAGTTGATTCTGCAAGTTATGATATACTAGTGGTAGATGGAAATGCAAAAGGCAGTGTTCGTGGAGAATATAAAGATTTGAAAATAGCATTACTTGACGAACGAACAGGAAGTGAAAAGGGCAAGGCGAATAGAGTAAAGTCTCTTTTTGCCAATACATTCATGGTAAATAGTACAAATTTACAAGACAAAACAAGTTCATTTAAATTAGGTAAAGTGCAATACTCGCGACAGAGGGATGAATCGTTTATCGAGTTTTTGTGGTATTCATTAAACACCGGAGTTGGCAGTGTGGTTGGATATTGAGCATCGAGGGGTTGAAAAGGATGAGTGAATTTTTTAGGAAAGATGGCATGTGTTGTCTCATTAAAAATTAATAAATAAAATATTATAACAAGAATATTAATTAAACAATTTAAAAATAATGAAAGGAAAGTGCATATGTTATATTACATAGCAATAATTCTTATAGTACTTTGGCTTCTTGGTTTGATCACTTCTTATACAATCAGTGGATTCATTCACATACTTCTTGTGATTGCAGTAATTATTGTATTGGTAAGAGTTATTAAGGGAAGAAAGTTATAACATAGGAAATTAGGGGTTTAGACTGTTAGGGTTTTAGACTATTAGACTTTTAGGCGAATAGGAAAATAGGGGTTTAGACTGTTAGGGTTTAAACTGTTAAGGGTTTAGACCATTATGGTTTTGAATGAAAACGGATTGAATAATATTAGAAAACTTAATTGAGAAATTTTATGAAACAAGAGAACTTAATAAGACTCGCTACTGAACGAAGTAGTCCATGTGTTACTATTTCAATGAATACTCACAGAACACATCCTGATAATGCTAAGGATATCATTGGGTTTAAAAACCTTTTGACTGAAGCAAGAAGCCGGGTAGTGAAAGAATATGGTAAGCGTAATGTGAGTGATTTACTTGAGAAAATTGATAATTTGGATTATGAAATAGACAACAATCACAATCTGGTTAGCTTGCATGTATTTATTTCAAATACAACTAAAGAAATAATACGAACAACATTGCCTAGTCCGAAAGATACCGTTCATGTATCAAATAGTTTTGCTATTAAACCATTGATAAAAGTATTGAATCAAACTGTGGAGTATTTCATACTATTATTATCACAGTCGGGTGTTAAATTGCTTCATACAATTAATGATTCAATTTCGAAAGAGATAACAAATGATGATTTCCCATTTGCACAAAATCCTCATTATATAATAGACAAAAACAAATTAAGTGATGGTAAGCAAGTTGATAATATGGTTCGTGAATTTTTCAATCAGGTTGACAAAGCAATGATGAAAGTATATAATAGTACAGGACTTAATTGTATTGTGATTTGTACAGAGGACAATTACAGCCGATTAATACAGGTTGCTGATAAACCATCCATATATTACGGATATTCCAACATAAACTATAATGACAGCTCTGACCGGAGTTTAGCGGTTCAGGCATGGCATATTGTAAAGGAAATACATCATAAAAATATTGAAGATGCCATTGTTGAAATGCAGGAAGCAGCGGGACAGGGAAAAGTCATAACCAATTTATCTGATATATTCCGTGCCACAAAAGAAGGTAGAGGTGATTTATTAATTACTCATAATGATTATCATCAGGCTGTGAAAATGACAGGTGAATTTACATTTGAATTAGCAAAGGATAATACACAAGCAGAAGTAATAGATGATATAATTAGTGAAATTGCATGGGAAGTAATTACAAAAAATGGACGTGCCATATTTGTAGATCAGGAAGATATTAAGACATTAGGTGATATATCATTGAAAATACGATATTAATTATCTTATTCGGAATATTTATTATTTGTCAGGATTAATAAGGAAAACAAAATGGATAAAATTGAAATAAAACACAGTAAACCTCTCACTATAGTATTTATAGTTATGATAGCACTTTTTCTGCTTTTTTGCGGAGGAGCATTGTCAGTAACAATGGAGGATGGTGGTATGATGGGTTCAGGATGGACCAGTGGAATCAGTTGGATGTGGGTACCAGCTATGCTATTTCTTACTCTAAGTATTCTACTCGGTTGGGTTATATTCGCCAAGAAAAAGATGTAGCTGGCAATTTAATTTGAAATTAATTCAAATATTAACAATCTCAGGTTCTGAGCTAGAATAGTTTAAAAACCTTAGATAAAAATTAATTTAAAAATAATATATAAAGGAGAAATAAAATGAAACTCAAAAAACATTCGTTAATTTTTCTCAGTGGAATTCTTGTAGTTACAGCAATTATCATTGGAGGATGTTCATCGACAGGCATGCAGCGCTCTGAGAAAGCAACAACAACAATGCAAACAATGGACAACGATATCAAGGCAGCAGCAATTCAGTTAGATGCGACTGGTGCATCTTTGGATGAACTTATAAGGTCGGGTCAGTCTGATGTTAAAAAAGCATACGACTCATTCAAGGAAAACGTTTCAAAAATTGAAGATATGCAGAAATCATTTGCAAAACATGCAGACGAAATGACTGCACGTGGGAAGGACTATTTTGAAGAATGGCAAAAAGAAGGTACTGAATACAAAAATCCTAACATACAAAAATTAAGCGAACAACGCCGGGAAGAATTGGGTAATATATACGGAAGAATAGCGGAAAATGGTATAGGAGTTAAGGAGACTTTCAAAGCTTATGTGTCTGACGTTAAAGAAGTACAGATTTATCTTTCAAACGATTTGACATCGAAGGGTATTGAATCTATTGCTCCAATCTCAAAACGTGTAGTATATGACGGAGACAATCTAAAATATGCCATTAGGAATGTTCAAATGGCGATTGACCGGGCTAGAGAAGAGATGGCTCAAAGCGGCAGGTAGTCCTTTTGGCTTAGGTAAAGTGATAGTCAACAAAACAGTTTTTTAGTTTTGTTAATATAAGTTTAACGATATACTAACTTTATTTCTTAAATGCTGTTTTGTTTAAAATGAAAAACAAATAACACATAGTTCCATAAAAATGAAATTAGCAGGGCCATTATGAATATTCTTCTTGTATACCCTGAGATACCTGATACATTTTGGAGTTTTAAGCATGCATTAAAATTCATTGGTAAAAAAGTATCCTCACAACCGCTTGGTTTGTTGACAATTGCGGCTTTGTTGCCGAAGGATTGGAATAAGCGGTTAGTAGACCTGAATTGCAAAAATCTTACTCAGTCAGACCTGAGATGGGCTGACTTTGTATTTATCAGCGCAATGAGTATTCAGAAGGATTCGGTTCTTAAGATAATCAAACAATGTAATGAGTCAAACACAAAAATAGTAGCTGGCGGTCCCTTGTTTACTGCCGAATATGAACAATATGATACAGTAGAGCATTTCGTATTGAATGAAGCTGAAATCACCCTTCCGGATTTTTTAAATGATATAACAACAGGCAATCCGAAACATATTTATTCTACAACTAATTTTCCGGATATAAAAGACACACCAACGCCAATGTGGGAATTAGCCGATTTTAGTAATTATGCAACAATGAACATTCAGTATTCAAGGGGCTGTCCATTTAATTGTGAATTTTGTAATATCACTACTCTGTTTGGTCACAGACCACGAACAAAAAGTGTTGAACAGGTTCTAAATGAACTTGATTCGCTTTACAATTTAGGGTGGCGTAAGAGTATATTTTTTGTTGATGACAATTTCATCGGAAACAAAAAAAATCTTAAAAAGGAATTATTACCTGCTCTGATTCAATGGCGTAAAGGAAAAAAGGGTGTCTCTTTTAGTACAGAAGTATCCATAAATCTCGCAGATGATAAAAAACTGATGAAGTTGATGGTAGACGCCGGTTTTGATACTGTATTTATTGGAATTGAAACTCCCGAAGAACAGAGTCTGGCAGAATGCAATAAAAAGCAAAATATGAACCGGAACTTAATAGAATGTGTTAAGCTTATTCAGAGGTCGGGATTACAGGTACAGGCAGGATTTATACTCGGTTTTGATAATGACACCCAATCAACATTCCAAAGCGTGATTGATTTCATTCAAAATAGCGGAATAGTTACGGCTATGGTTGGATTGTTGCAGGCACCAACAAATACATTGCTTTACAAGAGACTATTGCAGGAAGGACGAATCCTTTCAAGTATGTCAGGAGATAACGTTGACGGAACTACAAATATTATTCCCAAAATGGATTTGGATAAATTACTTTCTGGTTACAAGCATGTGATTAATGAACTATATTCTCCAATGCTTTTTAATAGTAGAGTTAAAACTTTTTTAAAAGAAT
>CAZEHW010000003.1:0-43027 GCA_964511865.1 uncultured Hyphomicrobiales bacterium
TTAAACGTAAGATAAGAATCCCACCGGCGAAATCAGTATATTCATGACATATATGTTGAAGCAGTTAATAACAAATGGATTGCAACAAATAAGGGGATCTGGGTTTTAAATGAAGATGCTTCCGAGCTGTTGAATACAACAATTTTAAATTCTACTAACAGCCCATTGATAGCCGACGAAGTTTTGTCAATTACTTCTGATACAAAAACAGGTGTTATGTACTTCGGGACCAAGTTCGGACTTTCTTCTGCACAAAGTGTTTTTGTGGAACCTGCACCGGAATATGATATTTCCTGCTATCCACAGCCATTCATTCCTAAAAAGGACAATGAACTTTTTATTGACGGTTTAATGCAAAACTCTGATGTCAGAATCCTTACAGTTGACGGCAATCTCGTAAGAGCACTAACTGCAAAAGGCAGAGTTGCTGTTTGGGATGGTAAAGATGAACTCGGTTCATTTCCTTCCAGCGGTGTCTATATTATTGTCGGCTCATCCGAAGCCACAGAGGGCAAAGGTGTCGGCAAGCTTGTGCTGATTAATAGGTAAGGAGAAAGGAGATGGGAAAGACAATGTCTGAACCACTGATTAAATGGGATTTTTTTAGGGCTAATACAAGAGGTGAATTGTATAACCAGAACACAAATTTTTTGACCAATCGTAGTAGGCAATTCAGTAATGAATTGATAATATAATTTATTCCCTACTATAATAGGTGTTTGTTGTTAGTATCTTGTTACAATAGATTAATGCCTACGGCATAATTTATTATTTAAACTTGGAATTATATTATTTTAAATATGAAAATAAAACAAAAAAGCCCGGCAGATTTACTCTACCGGGCTTTTGTGCGTTGTGGATTAACGCCGGATTGTTACCGGATATGCCGTTGAGTATGCACCGTTGTCAATTACGACAAAGTATGCACCGTTTGCAAATCCGTTTACATCTAACGTTATGTTGTTGGATCCGCGCACAGTTTTTACAGGTGATGTCCATACCATCTTACCAACTGAGTTGATTAATGATATCTGAACATTATTAGTACGGGATTCAAAACTTACATTCAATTTCTCCTTTGCAGGATTCTGGAATGCTTCAACCGATGCGATTTTTGTATTTCCGTCATTTAAGCTGACGGGTTCCGGTGTCAGCAAGATTTCTCCTGCGTCAAAGTTCAATGTTTCGTCCAAAGAAATATTCTTAGAATAAGGTTGATATCCAAGCTTATCAACTTTCAAAGTAATACTGCCATTTGGGAGATTCTTCAAATTGAAAGAACCATCGTTGCTCGAAGTTGCATATGTCTTCATATTGCCTTCACTGTCCTGAATATAGACTACAGCACCTGCAACAGAATGTCTTTCCTGAGGATTAGCATTAGAAATTGCCTTTACAGTTCCGGATAATTGGTAAAGCCCTTTATCTTCATTTGCAGCGCCTTCCATTGTACCAAGTATTACTTCAATAGCAGTTACGTTTTCATCTTCTTCAACATCAATAATCGTTGCCTCGTCCCAATTCATTACGACAGTGGAACCTTCCTTGTAAAAGCCAGGAATATTATCCAATGTCTTAGGAACTGCGAGCAATATATATGAACCGGGATACAATGACATTAATTTGAACTCTCCCGTATTGTCAGAAATTGCAGCCCAGCCGTCATACATACTCCCGTCAGGATTAATGTTATCTGTGCTTACATTGTATGCCATCAGATAAATCCCTTCAAGCGGATTTCCGGATTCATCAACAACTTTCCCTGAAATCGAGGATTTGTATTCCTCCGGTCCGTCTCCAAAGACAAAATCAATGTCAGTTAAATCACCTTTGAGTTCAAGCACTGAAGCTTGTTCGGGATTGTAAGTCTGATTGTAGTAAAGCGGCATCATGCTTTTATATCTGTCATAAAGTGAATAATCAAAAGCATAGACAATATACTTGAAAATTTCGGGAAGTTCGATTTCGTAATAACCTTCACTGTCAGTAGAAATTGCTTCGCTAAAACGGTTGTAATAATAATCAGGACTGTCATTAAAGCCCTCGACCATAACCATTGCACCTTCAATTGGAGTACCGTCTTCTCTTGTTACTTTACCACTGAGTTTGTACATATTAAAGTCTGGTTCCTCGAGTACAAAGTCAATATCTTCACGGTCGGCTGTTAATGATATCACTTCAGCTTCTTCATAATTATATGTCTGATTGTAATAAAGCGGCTTGTAAAGATAACTGTTCTTTGTTACAACGTATGCCTTATATTCAAACAGTTCGGGCAATTGAATTGAATAGTTGCCTTCGTAGTCAGTATATGCCTGATTTCCAAAATACGGATATCTTTCACCATATGAATCGTAAAGTCCTTCGAAAACAACAGTAGCATGTTGAACCGGTGTTCCGTCCTTGGTTGATACATTTCCTGATACAGTATAATATTTAAACTCTGATTCATTACTAATAATAAAATCTATACCTTCAAGATTTCCTGTAAGCTCGAGAATTTCTGCTTCACTTCTCTTGTAAGTCTGATTATAATACAATGTTTTGGATATTCCGGTAGCGGGGTCCCAATAAGCATCCACATATGCAATGTATTTGTATGCATCAGGTAATTGTATTTCATAGTTTCCTTCTTCATCAGTAAACCCGTTAAACATAGCATATCTGCCATGTTCATCATCAAAGACTGCTTCAAACATAACATTCATATAAGCCGCTGGGTCACCATTTTCAGCTTTAACAGAACCGGTAACAGTATACATTACTGAATTTTTGTACTCTGTTAATTTCATATCATAAGTAAGATTATCCCCACATGCAACTTCAATAAGTTCAGCACTTTCAATATCAAATGTTCCGGGATAGTACTCATAGTATCCATACATATCCTGAAATACAAAATAATACTTTCCTTCATCTACTTCGACAGTATAACTGCCATTCTCAACAATAGCATAATATGGGTCGTGATTATCAGGATTATCCTTGAAATTTTCAGGAAACAATTGAATATAACCCATTGAAACAGGATTATCTTTAGAATCAGTAATTGTACCACTCAATACAGCCGGTTCCTGACAGGAAAATACATTCAAATAAAAGTAGTGTTCTCCAAAAACATCCGGATTATTTTTCGAATATGCCTGAATCCATACTTCAAAAACTCCTTTTTTCTCCGGAGTCCATGTAATCTCCCCGGTATTTTCATTAATATCCATACCATCAGGTTTGCTTATTAATTGATATGCGATTTCTGCAGTTTGGTCCTCAGGGTCAAAAGCAACTACGTTTGAATTATAAGCTTGCCCAACATAAGCTTTTTCTTCTGGAACAACAGTAAATTCCAGAAAGCCCATTGGATCAGAATTGAAGAAACTAACAGGTGAAGCATTTGATATTTTTATGGTACCGGCATTCGCAAAAGAAAGATAGAATGTATAGTACCCTGTTTCAAATGAATGTTCAATAACAGCTTCAAACATTCCCTTTTCACCTCTCCATTGGTCTGGTTGTAGTGTTGTAAACAGTTCAGGGTCATCCATATCTGAAACATTATAAAAAACTCCTTTTTGCACCCAAACCTCTATTTGGTCCGGTTGCAATGAAGCATCATCAAAAAACCAATACAAATACAAGCTGTTTGTACCAATATCGGTTTGAGCCATAAAGTCAAAATCCCCTTCTCCCTTTTGTGCTTGCAGGGAACTTCCGCATAGCATCAAGAGAAAGATTGTACTTATCAGGATTTTAACCCTATTTTTTAGAAATAATTTCATAAAACCTCCATTAAAAATGTTAATAATTTATATCAATGGATCCAACAAATTTTCATGTATTAAGTATCTCATAGAACCAATTGAAAACTGATAATTTATTAAATATAAACGTTCTTTAAATGTTTAAAGTATAATACTTTTTAAATTGTATTTTTTAAAACAAAAAAACGAGCTTCTTATTAAACAATTACACACAAATGAAATTTTTGGGACAAAATATTTATTTTTTTTGATTAATTAAGAACTTTTGTATAGTTTGGTATTTATTATTGATAACATTAGGTATTGAAATAATTTACTCCAATCAAATAAAAATCTTGATTAAATATTTTTTTGGAGAACTGCAAGGAAATTATGTTTTTTACTAAAAAGAGCAACAAATACAAAGAACTCAAACCGGCTACAAAAAAACCGGTACTGCCTGCTATTGTAGTTTTGGTTGTTATTATTGTTGGGACGTTCGGTTATTGGTGGTTGTGGAAGGATATCGGCGGGACTATTATTGATGCACTTTATATGACATGGATAACAATTGCTACTATCGGGTATACGGAAGTACATCCATTGGATGACACAGGTCATATCTTTACAATAATTATAAGTATAGCAGGTATAGGGAGTTTGTTCTATATACTTAGTGTTTTTATGGAAAACCTTTTTATAATGCAGTTGCATAATTACAGGGGGAAAAAGAAAAAAATGAAAGAGATTGAAAAATACGAAGACCATATAATTATTATCGGTTATGGAAGAGTCGGACAGCTGGCGGCAAGCGTTTTGCTCAGCAGGGGTGAAAAATTCGTCGTTATAGATGACGACTTCATTGAAGAAGATGTTGTTAATTTGAAAGATAATCTCTTAAGAGTTACCGGCAATGCGACTGAAGATTCGGTTTTAATTAAGGCAGGAATTAAAAAGGCGAAAGGTTTAATTGTTGCAACAGGAAGTTCTGCAACTACAGTGTTTGTAGTTTTAAGTGCAAAGGTTTTAAATCCAAACATTTTTATAGTTGCAAGAGCAGATGAGGATTCGGACAAAGAAAAACTTAAGCGAGCAGGAGCAGACAGGGTGGTTAATCCGTATTCCATTGGCGGTCAAAGGATGGCGAATTTGATGATTAATCAGAATATAGTTGATTTTCTTGAAACGAGTTTTGGTATTGGCTCAGGGAATTTGAAAATTGAAAATCTTCAGTTGCCTGAAAAATGCAAGTGGTATGACAAAACATTAAAGGAGCTTGAATTGCGTCAGCATTTTGGAGTTTCAGTTCTTGCTGTTGTCCGTGATAATAAACCAATAACTAATCCCGGAGGTAACTTCAAAGTTAAAGAGGGTGACCAATTTATCATGATGGGCAACGATAAGGAACTGAAAGAGGTTGAGAGAATAATTTTGGTTGATAATGGTTAGTTAGGCTGTTAGGCTATTAGGCTATTAGGCTATTAGGCTGTTAGGCTATTAGGCTGTTAGGCTATTAGGCTGTTAGGATAATAGGTTGTTAGACTGTTAGGATATTAGGTTAATGGGAAGAAGAGAGAGTAAGGAAAAATGTTTGGAGAAAATTAGAAATATATAAGAGTATGAATGAGAAAAGTGTGATATTTCCAAATACAGGGTTTAATCGCGAGCTATCGGAACGCGAGAGGGAAGTATTGCGTAGAATTATTCAGCTTTATATTTTGAAGGCATCTCCTGTCGGTTCAAGAACACTTACTAAGTATATTCAGGAGGAATTGAGTGCGGCAACAATAAGAAATGTGATGTCTGACCTCGAAGATATGAACTTCATAAGCCATCCACATACATCCGCCGGAAGAATTCCAACGGATAAAGGATATAGGTTTTACGTTGATACTCTCGGCGAGCTTGAGATGCTTTCTAAAAATGAACTGCTTGCACTTGAAAAAACGCTGACTAATTCTGATATGGTTTTCAAGGATGCATCGAAAATACTTGGTATATTATCGAGTTACTTAAGCATTGTTGCTATTCCTCAACTGATTGACTTAAAAGTTTTACGTCTGGAATTAATCCAGTTGTCATCTAACAGACTGCTAATTGTCATTGCACTTGATTCTAACTTTGTTAAAACTGTTACTCTGGAAACTTCATTCAGCATTGAACATAAACAATTAGACCAGATTTGCTCATATATTAATGAAAAAATCGGGGGTAAACCGCTGAAATTTATTCGTGATAATTTTAGAGAAATTCTTAAAGATTACCGCTTGAAAGATACTCCCTTGATGCGGCTGTTTGTTGATTCGATTGATAATATATTGGATGTTAAAACACAAAAAGAAAATATTCATATAGCCGGCACTCCAAATTTACTTGATTATCCTGAATTTGGTAATCCGGATAGAATAAAAGGGGTAATTGAACTACTTGAAAATGAAGATATTATTGTTCATCTGCTCGAAAAACAGGAAGAAACCGGAAAAGACATAAATGTTTTAATAGGAAGTGAAATACAAAACGAATTGCTTGATGATTATGCCCTTGTCATCTCCAATTACAGAATTGGTACTGCCCGCGGTTCAATAGGGATAATAGGTCCTAAGAGAATGCCATATGCTAAGATGATGTCTTTGGTCAAGCATGTATCGGACTTTTTGAATAAGGAGTGATAAAGGGAGAAGGGAAAAAGGAAAAGGGAGAGAGGAAAAACTAAAAATAGAAGACTTTTAACTCAGCATGTCAAAATATTTATCTGAATATTCGTCTAAAACTTTCTAAGTAATTTATTATTTAAATAACTTATTTTAATTTTAGTTAGTTAAAGGAATTTGGTGTAAATGAAAAAAGATAATTTGTCAGCTCAGAAGAACGGTAAAGACCATAAGAAAAACGGAGAACGGGAAATTCCCGTAACATCTCCCGATGATGTCGTAGAAGAACAAGAGGTTCAGGAAAAAGCAGAAACCGTTGAAAAAACAGAAGAAAGCATAATCGCAACTTTGGAAAAAGAACGCAACCTGCTGAAAGATAATCTTTTACGAACAACAGCCGAGCTTGAAAACATGAGACGCAGGGTTCTTAAAGAAAAAAATGAACTTATTCAATATGCAAATCACAGTCTTCTTCAAAAACTACTGCCATTGATGGATGACTTCGAAAATGCTATCAAATCAGGAAAAAGCAGTGATGATTACCAATCCTTAATGCAGGGAATTGAACTTATATACAATAAAGCTGTGAAAATATTTGAAGAATCAGGTGTAAAGAAGTTAGAGATTAAAGAAGGAGACCCTTTTAATGTTGATTATCATGAAGCCATTTTGAAAATGCCTTCTGAAAGCATTGAAGAAGACGGTATTATTAATGTTGCCGAAAATGGTTATATGTATCATGACAAAGTTCTTCGGCATGCAAAAGTAATTACTTCGGCAGGAAAACAGGATAATAACGGTTAATTGTTAATGGGCAATAGTTAATGAAAATGGAAAACAGATAACGGATAACGAAATATATGGCAAAAAGAGATTATTACGAGATTTTAGGTGTTGAAAAAAATTCGGATGTGAATACAATTAAAGGTGCGTACCGCAAGCTTGCTTTGCAGTATCATCCGGACAGGAATCCTGACAATAAGGAAGCAGAAGAAAAATTCAAGGAAGCAACCGAAGCTTACGAAGTTCTTAGCGACCAAAATAAAAGGGAGAGATACAACAGGTTTGGACATGAGGGAGTAAGACAAGGACAAGACTTCAGAACTTATTCAAATATAGATGATATTTTCTCGAACTTCGGTGATATTTTCGGTGGGAGTATCTTCGATGAATTTTTCGGAGGAGGAAATTCGAGAAGACGTGGTTCAAGCAGACGTTCTATGGGTGAAAGAGGTTCAGATATTAAATTAAGATTGCCATTAACTCTGGAAGAAATTGCAAAGGGCGTAGAAAAAACAATCAAAATTAAAAAACAAATCAGTTGTGAGTCTTGTGGGGGGAGCGGTGCAAAAGAAGGTTCCGGTCATCATACATGCTCAAGTTGCGGCGGCTCCGGAGAAATTCGACAGGTCTCTCGTTCTATGTTTGGTCAGTTTGTCAATATCAGCTCTTGTCCTCATTGTAACGGCTCGGGAACAGTTATATCCGAACATTGTCCGGAGTGTCGTGGTGAAGGCAGAGTGCATGGAGAAGATAAAGTTAAGGTTAACATTCCTGCCGGAGTTGAAGCCGGAAATTACCTTCCATTGAGAGGACAGGGAAATGCCGGACGACGTAGTGGTGATGCCGGAGACTTAATTGTAATAATTGATGAAAAAGAACATCCATACTTCGTCAGAAGAGAAGATAACATTATTTATCATCTGACAATAAGCTTTACTGATGCCGCCATGGGTACCGAAATCGAGGTTCCTACATTATATTTTCCTGAAAAAGTAAAAATTTCTGCAGGTACACAGCCGGGAACAATGCTTACTTTACATGACAAAGGCATTCCACATCTTAATTCGCATGGAAAAGGCGACCAGTTTGTTTATGTGAATATTTTTGTTCCAACAAATTTGACATCCGAAGAAAAACAAATACTGAAAAAATTGTCAGCCGGCAAGAATTTCTCGCCTGATAAAAAATCAAAAACAAAGGAAAAAGACTTTTTCGACAAAGTAAAAGAATCAATCTTTAATTGAAATAATTTCCTTGTAAATTAACATAATGTGCTTTAAGTGTTTTTCCCAGTGTTAAATGACCAATAAACAAAAATTGTTTGTAGCGATTTTTCTTAAAATTTACAGTCGCAAATTCTATCTCTTCATCGGCTGAATCAATCCAATATTTTATATGTTCTTCTTTAATCGTAATTCAACAAATACGAGTTAATTCTATTATTTTCATAAAAGATATTTTATAAAAAAAATATCAAGGTTTGCTGTTTAAGAGGCAAAGCGGATAAGTAAGACGAAATTTTTAAAGTAGAAAGTTTTAAAGTTGTATTATCATCAAATTCTTTAGTTATTCCATCCCAAATTGTGATAAGTTTATATCTTATACAATTATTATATCCTTAAATTAAGGAAAATATTAAATAATGTTTCCTTATTTCAAGGAAAGTATGTATATTTGTAATTATGAATATGAAAGATATAATAAAGGAAGCGATATCGGATTTCCAATTGAGGAAATTAGAGGATATATTGCCAAGAGAGCTTGCTCTTCCGGTTAATACTAAGAAAATAATAAGTGTTCTTGGTGTAAGGCGAAGCGGTAAGACTTATTTATTGCTCGATACCGTTAAAAAGCTTTTAGTCAAAGGAATAAAAATAGAGCAGATATTATATCTGAATTTCGAGGATGAACGCTTGTCTTTAAAAACAAGTGAGCTTGATTTGATATTGCAGTCGTACCGTGAACTCTTTCCTGATGCAGATTTATCAAAAGCATATTTCTTTTTTGATGAGATACAAAATGTTGATGGTTGGGAAAAATTTATACGCAGGGTTTACGACACTATAACAAAAAACATATATCTGACCGGCTCAAACTCAAAATTCCTCGGCAATGAAATAGCTTCTTCATTGCGTGGCAGGACTGTAACTTACGAGGTGTTCCCTTTGAGTTATCGTGAGTATTTGTCGTTCGAGGGATTGAAAGCAGATAATATGAGTTCGAGGAATAAAGCCAAACTCATAAATGCATTTGATGTTTATTTGAAGAATGGAGGTTTTCCCGAAACTATAAAAATGAATGATGTTTTCAGGGATAAAACTTTGCAGGAATATTTCAATATAATGCTGTATAAAGATATGGTCGAGAGGTATAATATATCCAACACAAATATATTGAAATATTTTCTTGAAAGAGTTTTGTTGAATTTAGGTAAGCCGACATCAGTTAATAAAATATATAATGAATTGAAATCAAATAATTACAAGACTACAAAAAACATATTGTACGATATGCTGGATTGGGCTGAGTCAATATATTATTTGTTCCGTGTTTATAAATTCAATTATTCGAGAATAGACCGCGAAAAAAGTGATAAAAAAGTATATATAGTTGATAACGGATTGGTAAACTCATTGACTTTTCGCTTTTCCGAAGATTACGGTCAATTGCTGGAAAATCTCGTAGCAGTTCATTTGAAAAGCATATATGCAGACAAACTCTTTTACTTCAAAAATGGCAGTGAATGTGATTTTGTTGCTTTTGATAAAAATAAGCCGGATAATGTTGTGCAGGTTTCTTATGATGTTTCAGACAAGGATACATTGGCAAGAGAGCTGAGAGGGCTTTACGATGCTTGCGAATATTTGAAAATAAAAAGAGCAATAATAGTAACTCAAAGCATGGAAAAACAAATGAAGCATAATGGCATAAGTGTGAACATAATACCAGCATATAAATATTTGCTTTTATAATCTTTCCTTAATTTAAGGAAAATATATTAATTATTTTCCTTAAATTAAGGAAAGATGTTTTTAGCTCAATTCAATTATTAATGCATTTAATAATGCTGAATAATCTTCTTCACTATTATATATCTGTGATGATATTCTTAGGACTAATCTATCTTTGAAGGGATTCATGAAGACTTCAATGTTGTATTTATTTATTAGTTTTTTTCTTAAAGCGATGACATCTTCAATAGTATTCCCTACGGACAATGGTAACCAGAAACTCTGCATAAGTCCTGTCAGATTTTCATGTGACATGGGTTCTAACCCGAGTTCTTCAATAATTAAATTCCGTGCGAATAAACTAAGTCTCCTGCAATAATTATAACTAAAATTTTCCTTATAAAATTTCAAGCACTCCGGTGCAGTAAGCCATGAACAAAAATTTCTTGTACCAACCCAGTCGAACTCTTTTGTAAAACCATTACCAAAATCATTTGATATTACAGTTGGATGAATTGGGATTTTCTGCGTTTCTGATGAAAACAAAATCGCTGTCCCTTTTGGTGCAAAAAGCCATTTATGCAGGTTTCCTGTGTACCAATCAGCATTAAGTTCAGATAAATCCAATGAAACTGAACCCGGAGCATGAGCGCCATCAATTAAAGTTAGTATTCCTTTTGTTTTGCAATGTTGAATTATTTCTTTAATTGGAATGATTATTCCGGAGATAGATTTGATATGGTCAATAACTAACAATTTTGTTTTAGCTGTAATCTCGGATAGAATAATCATTTTTATTTGTTCATCTGACTCTACATAATCAGGCAAATCGGCTACTATGATTTTACATCCTGTTAAAGTGCTAATATAATTTAGAGTATTCTTAACTGCAGGATAGTAATGTGATGCAGTCAGGATTTCCGATTCACTATTTAGTTCTTTCAATAATGAAAACAAAACAGAATTTACCCCTGTGGTAGCATTATCAACAAAAGCAAGATTGTCTGGATTAACATTGAGGAATGATGAAATTGCTTTTCGGGATTCATTAATCATAGCAGGATAATCCTCAAGATAAAATATCATGGGATTTCTATCTATTTGTTCTGTCAGTTCTATAAATCGCTGTAAAACAGCTTTTGGAGTAGCTCCAAAAGAACCATGATTCAGATAAATTAAATTCTTATCTAAATAAAAGAGTTCTTTATCTACCGGGTATTTTCTATCAACCATTTTGTCAGTTATTAAGTTCTTTATTTCTTCTCCCTTCTCCCTTCTCCCTTCTCCCTTCCTCAACAATTCGTAATTCTTAATTAAATCAGAGCCAATTATCAGAACCTGATTTCCTGATTTCTTCAACACATTTTTTTACTTCCTGAACTCTGTCCTTTGGGCAGACAAGAACTGCATCATCAGTAACAACTACAACCATATTATCAAGTCCTAATCCTGCTACTATTTTTCCTTCCATACTTGAATTAATAATTACTGAATCCTTCGAGTCAATTATGACAGCTTTTCCATCAAGTATATTATTATTTTTGTCAGCAGGTTTTACTCTGTGCAAAGAATCCCAGGAACCAACGTCATCCCAATTAAAGAGTGCTTTGGCGACAACTACATTTTCTGCTTTTTCCATTAATCCATAGTCAATTGATATATCAGGAAAATTTTTGAAAGTATCATCAATTGTTCTTAATGGTTCAGATAGAGCGAGATTTGTTTTTCCTTTGTACAGGTTTGAGATTGAATCTATTTCATTTCCAACAGAGGGAAGACATTTTATCATGTTTTCAATGAATGTGTCAAGACGCCAGAAGAACATGCCGCTGTTCCATAAATATTTCCCGCTGATTATATATTTTTCGGCTGTATTGATATCAGGTTTTTCATGAAATGCTTTAACGGATTTTATCTCGGATGAATCATTATCGTAGTTGAATTTGTCTGCTGTTTCTATGTAGCCGTAGCCGGTCTCAGGTCTTGTAGGACGAATGCCGATTGTGCATAATACTTTGTTGTTTTCAACATAATCCATAGCTGAGTTAATTGTATTAATGAACCCTTCATTAGGGTCTATGCTCTGGTCGGCGGTTAAAACAGCGATTGAAATTTCATCCGGTTTAAAATAATCAGCGTATTTGGTTTTAATGAAAGCCGCCGCTAAAGCGAGACAGGGTGCTGTGTTGCGTTTATGTGGTTCGGCTATAATATTTTCAGCCGGTAATATAGTTAAAGAGTTTCTTATCGGCTCGAGCAAAGTTTCACTTGTTATAATAAAAATATCCTCGGGAGGAATCAATGGAGCTATTCTTTGAATTGATTCTTCGAGCATAGTCCTTTCAGATATTAATGGTAATAGCTGTTTTGGTTTTTTCTTCCTGCTGAGGGGCCAGAATCTTTCTCCTGAGCCGCCTGCCATGATAACTGCTGTTCGTTTCATATTTCACTTTATTTGAATAAAAATATTAAAATACAAATATAGTAAAAACATTCTACATTAATTCTAAGTTTTAAGTTAAGAATGGTTAACTTCATTTTGAGTCTAACGAAGTATGTTATTACTAATGCAGGGAGTAATCTTTGTTTTTTTCAGACAGTCATGAAGAATTTAAACGCAAAGGGAACGAAGTTTACGCAATGTTTCGCAAAGTTTTTTGGTCAGGACTGTTAATTATCGGATTTCGCTGAATTTATTTATATTGTGCTACTACATTTATGTAGTGGATAGGATTAAAAATATCGCTTTGGCTTTAGCCATAAATGTTTTGGACTAAAGTCCACAACTCACTCACTCCTATATCCACGACTTAAAAGTCGTGGCTAGTGTTGATTCAGAATCCACTATCTGAAGATAGTGGCACAGTATTTTAAAGACTAAATTGGTCGGAACTTTAATTTTTATGATAAAGCAAAATCATGTATTCATAATAATCATATAAATCATAGTTCAGATAATTAGTTCAATATCAAATTTATTAAATCATCGTGTATTTGTTTCCAGTTTTGGTTGAGATTGATGGTATTAAAAAGGATATCATGATCTTGAATATTAAAAACCTCATTTAATTCTCTTTGAACTGTTGGATATAGTAACATACCACGACAAGATGTGTTAATTCCACCTTTCGCTGCAATATTAGTTACATAAGCTAACATTTGGTATAAATTTTCCGATATGATTTTTTCAGAATCGTAATATGTTTGCAGTGCCTCTTTATAAAATTTAGTATCAATTATTAATTTATCATTTTCAAATTCTATCGAAATATCAGTTTGCATCTTTGGTAATAATTTCAATGCAGATTCATTAATTGATTTTGTGTCCCAAAAAATATCTTCTCGGTAAACTTTTGTTTTGCGGATATGCTTTGGCAATTCATTTTTATAAAAATTTCTGACAAAATCCTCAAATAATGTTGCCATCTTCTTTTCGTCTCTGGTAAAATCTTTGAATTTATACTTACCTGACTGTTCGTCAATAAAGATATTATTATGAATTAACTCGCAAACATTTAATAAGAAATCATAAAAGTTATTGTTGCTGTTCAGTTGTATCATTCTAAAATGCTTATTTTCAATTTTAATTAAATCAATTCCACTTAATTTTAAATAAACATCTCTTAAATCACTTCGTATTTCTTTGTCAATTTTCTTCATATTCATAAGATTATGAATAGTTGATTTAATAATCTGATTGTGCAAAACATTATGATTCAAATCATCGAAATGACAATGCATCTGTGCTTTTTTCATCAAGTTTTTCTTTAATGAAACTCCGAAATCAATCTTACCTCTTAATCTTTTTGTGTCTTCGGAAAACTCGATATAATTTCTGTCAAAGCCCCTTTTAATTAATTGATTAATTCCATTTTTTAATACCACAGCAAACAAATCAATCAACTCAGTAAAGTCCTGAGCATTTACCGAAACCTGTTCTTTCTCTTCAAGTTTATTCCATGAATAACAGAGGAGATAATAAATATTTTCTATCGGTATTTTCATAGTTGAACGAGCTTTTTAATCTCATCATCAACCAGTTCGATACTATCAAACCAATATTCCCTAAGCAACGGTGCTATCTCACTTTTAACCACTTCTTCATACCATCGCCAGTCAGGATCAGGAACAATATCTTTGCCGGGACAAAAGAAACTATGACCAATGCGATAGCCCATACCGAGATTTTTATTATCACTAGCAATTTTTTCATTTAAAGAAATCATTTTATCAATAATCATTTCCACTATATTTTCCGTTACATTGCAGTCGTATAAGAATTTCTTGAACTTCGGTTTGGCAAATGCCGGCTCAAGAGTTATAAATCCGAATCTTCGTCTTAGTGCATAGTCAACCATTGCAAGTGAACGGTCGGCTGTATTCATTGTGCCGATGAAATATAGATTTTTTGGCAGATAAAATATTTCGTCTTCATTTTTAGAATATGTCAGTGGTATTGCAAAATTCTTTCCGCGCTTGTCCTTTTCAATTAACATCATCAGTTCCCCGAATATCTTACTGAGGTTGCCTCTGTTGATTTCATCAATGATAAAGAAATAATCGTTATCGCGATCCCATTGTGCTTTTTTGCAGAACTCATAAAATACTCCGTTTTTTATTTCGAAACCGCCATTGTCAGTAGGTCTGTAACCTTGAATAAAATCCTCATACGAATAGGATTGATGGAACTGTATCATCTGCACACGGCTTTCGTCCTTTTCTTCCATCATTAAATATGCGATTCGTTTTGCAACGAAGGTTTTTCCGACACCCGGAGCACCTTGAAGTATAATGTTCTTTTTGTATTTTAAAGTGCTAATGATTTCCTCAAGTTCAGATTGTTCGATAAAAAGTTCGATTAGAGCATCATCAATTGTATATTTTTCTAACACAACCGGAGGTTTTTTATGAACCATTTCCATAATTATATCATATTCTTCTTTGGTCAGTTTGAACAAACTTCCCTGATTGTTTTTCATTGGTTCACAATTAAGCAATTCATTATTAGATTTGAGTTCATTCCACGTTACAGGTTTTTTGAATTCTTCGATTTTTTTGAATTCAAATTTCACAATTTCATTATTTTCTTTGAAAATGTCCGTGACTTCACAAATGCCATCAACAATATTTTCAGGTGAAGTAATGTATCCAAGGATTTTGTCCTTTACCTGAACATTTTGGAAGTTTTTAAATATTCTTGCTTTAGTTCCCTTATCGGTAAATGATTTGTAATCATTTATAGCACCGACATTCATATCCCTGAAAGTCCAGATTTTTGGATTTGCGTTTAGCCACCAGAAGTTGGTTTCGGTGTTCGTAGATTCATTAGATTGTATAGGTAAATCAACAAGATTTTTTAATCTTTGTAGAAATTCAGTATATTTTGTGATATTTGTGAGCGTTTTTAAAGCTAATTGATCCTTTGATTTCCATTCACCGGTTTTCAGCCATTTAACCTTTCGGCAATTCTTATATTCATTTCTTTGCTCATCGTAGTAGAAGTCAGATTCTATTATGCCAAAACCAATTATTTTCTTTACTCCTTTTTTTGCAAAAATGAAATCTCCAATCTTTATTTCCTTAAGAAATTCGTAGCATGCTAAGCCATTGTTCACAAATGAGCTGTCATCTCCATATATTTCTTTCATTTTAACTTTGATGTCTTCTAAAGAATTATATTTTGATAAATCCCCTAATTCATCCCAACCTATTGCACAAATTGCATTACCTATGAAGTCTTGCCATAACCTTGCTTTCTGACCGGGAGCTATAATCCAGTACTGTGGTTGGTCTGTAACAGGCAAATCACTTTCATCATAATGCTCTAAGGGTTCTTCATCTTCATCAATCTTCGCGGTATATTTTTTCTGAACTTTTTTAAATTCTGTTAAAACATCTATATCATCTAAGTTTACATTTTTACCTTTTTCGGTTAATTTCCACAAACCCCTGATTGAATTATCTAAATAATCACCATTTACCAAATACATCCTTGCCCAATGGATTTGATTATATATTTTCGGAACTCCTGTTTTAGTTTTCTCTTCTAATTCTAAGGAAGGTATTTTCATGTTTTTGGTAATTTCATCAAGAATGATATTAGATTTTGCTTCTCCGCCTAAATCTCTTAATAATTCAATTATAGGTTTATAGAATTTTAAAAATTTCGGTCCTTTTTTATTGGTTTCCACGCTATAGTTTTCTTCTTCATCTTTCTTTTCATTTTTCAATTCTTCGCATTTATAAACTTTCCAAAGGAAGTCTCCTAAATGGGATTTATCCCAACTTTTAAAGGGTTCAACTGAACAAAGAAATTTACCAAGATGATAATTTAACAACAATACGTTTTTGTTATTAATTTCTTTGTCAATTTTTAAATTAATGTTTTTAACCATTGGAATAAGTGCCCATGGTGCTGCAAAGTCCAAGAATTTATCAGGGAAATATAAAAACAAAATTTTAATTATAACCATATTCCAAACAGGTATTTCTATTTCAGAAATTTTATCGATTTCATCTTTTTGGACTAATTCGATTATTGATAAAATTTTGTTTTTTAAATCAAGATATTCATTTTCCAATTCCTCTGTTTCTAAAAGAAATTTTTTTCCTTTTATATGTTTGTAGTAATTTCCGTCTGATGCTCGATAAATTCCAAATTTTGAAGCATTTCCACCACCAATTCCAAAGGGTATATTTTTCTTAAATTCCAGCCAATAACAAAAACTGTCATTATGACCTGTATATTCCTGTAAAGTCATATTTTTTAGATTTTCCAATGGGAATCTTTTTACAAATAACTCTCTACCAGTTTTATCTTTCTTGATATCATCTTCATCAAATTCAAATGATTTTGCTTTTTGAATTAATTCTTCTAAATTCATAACCACCCTCAATTATCTATTTAAAAACATTTTCTTCAAATATACCTATTTCAACGACAAATAATGTCATCTGAAATCTTAGAAACTATAATTAATAAAATATTTACACAATTTACAAAAATTACATTTATCTTGAAACTTAAATAATTAACAAATGTGAAGGGTCGAATAACCCAGAATTGTAAATTATTTGTTATTTTTGGATTATATATCGTTATCAAATAATTATCAAAATGTACTATGAAAAAATTAACTATTATACTGTTTCTGATTTTCTTAATAAATGCAAACGCATTTTCGCAGGTTTCTGAAATTCATTGCAAGCATTTTTTCTTTGGATACCCAACGGGTACTCCTGCAAGTAACGATATGATAATCCGAGATATTTATGCACTAAGCAGTAACGATAATACAAAGTTTGCCGATTGGGTTTGCTATCGTCTTGACAAGGAGACGGTTGGAGCTAAAAACAAAGCACCCGGCAGAAAATGGAAAGCTGACACATGGCTCGATGATAACGAAACATTAGAGCCGAATGATTACAAAGAAGCACCGGAAAAGTTAAATATTGACAGAGGTCATCAGGCGCCTCTCGCATCGTTCAAAGGTTGGGGAACTTGTTACGAAACTAATTATTTGTCGAATATTACGCCTCAGGATGCGGAACTCAATCGCGGACTTTGGAAACAACTCGAAGAGAAGGAGCGAAAATTAACTGATACATTTGATGTTATTTACGTTATGACAGGTCCCTTATATGAAAAAAATATGGAAAAACTTCCTAAAGCAGACGAACCTCACAAAGTACCAAGTGGTTATTGGAAAATTATCTGCGTTCCTGTTTCTGAAAGCCAATTTGAACATGCCGCATTTATTTTCAATCAGAGTGTGGATAAAAACGATAAGTTAATAAATCACTTAGTAACTATTGATGAAATTGAAAAACGAAGTGGTCTTGATTTTTTGTGGATACTTGATGATAAAATTGAAAACAAAGTTGAAAAAGACATTAATAAAAAATGGGTTATCAAATTATTTTAATTATTTGACTTAATTATTATATCTATAAATATTTCGAGAACTATATGGTTTTCAGTATTTAATTTTATTAACAAGTGTAAATTTTCTTATAATAATTGTTAAATTTTAGTTAATTTTATATCTTTAGTATAATTGAATTAAATAATAATATAGAAAAAATTATGCCTTGGCACTCGAAAAGCATACAGGAAACGATAGATAGTTTTGGAACATCTCTCAAAGATGGGCTAAAATCAGATGTTGTACCAAAGATGAGAGAAAAATACGGTATCAACGATTTGGTTGTTGAAAAGCCCACACCTGCTATAATACTTTTATTACAGCAATTCCATGACCCGGTACTATATATTTTAATGGTAGCCGCAGTATTAAACGCATTTCTTGCCGAGCTAAAAGACACTTTTGTTATAGCCGCTGTGGTTATTTTGAATTCAGTTATTGGTTTTATTCAGGAACGAAGAGCATCAGATGCATTAAATGCCTTAAAGAGAATGGCGGCACCTGCGGCAAGAGTAATCCGAGACGGTGAACATCTAAACATCCCAACCAATGAAGTTGTTGTTGGCGACATAATTCTTCTTGAAAGCGGTGTCCGGGCTCCTGCTGACGCAAGATTGGTGGAAACCCAAAACTTAACAGTTGACGAATCCATGTTGACAGGTGAATCATTTGCAATTGTTAAAGATGCAGATGACCTAATACCTGAAAAGTCTCCTTTGGGTGATAGATTGAATATGATTTATTCCGGGACAATAGTCCAAAAAGGCAGGGGTATAGGTATTGTAACCAGTGTTGGAACCGGCACAGAATTTGGAAAAATATCGAAAAAAGTTGCCGAAGCAGATGAAACCATATCACCGTTACAAACACAGATTGCACAGTTTGGTAAGATATTGAGCATAGGCATTCTTTCAACGGTAGCCGCAATATTTCTTATTGGGTTTTTAAGGGATATTAATTGGCTGACGATGTTTCTAACAGCAGTTGGTTTGGCAGTTTCCGCCATACCGGAAGGATTACCTGTTGCAGTTACAATAACCCTTTCGATAGGTATATCGCAAATGGCAAAAAATAACGCAATAGTTAAAAAGCTCGCCGCTGTTGAAACCTTAGGCAGTTGTAATGTGATTTGCACTGATAAGACAGGTACTTTAACGAAAAATCAGATGACTGTAACACGAATGTTCTGCGGGGATAATGTTTACAAAGTTATTGGAAGCGGATATTCCAAGGATGGTTCTGTTGTAGATAAAGCTACAGGTAAACCGATGAAATACGGAGATTTCCCGGTTATGGACAGGTTTGCCCAAATCTCTGCTCTATGTACCGAATCAACCATTGTTTTAGATGGTAGTGATTGGAAAATAAACGGAGACCCAACCGAAGCGGCTTTGATGATTACTGCTGAAAAGCTTGGGTATAAATGCACAGACTGCAAAGTGTCCATAGATATTCCTTTTGAGTCCGAAAACCAACTAATGGCTGTAAGAGCAATCCATGATGGAGAGGACTGTGTTTTTGTTAAAGGTGCTCCTGAAAATATTTTAGCACGTTGTAAAAACATGACCGGTTTGGATGATACTTTAAAACCAATAGATATAGAATATCTAAGAAAAAAGGTTGTCGAATTTTCCAAGGATGGTCTTAGAGTTTTAGCTTTGGCAGGAACAGAAAAATCGAACATTGAAACAATTGATATAGACAATTTAAAAGACCTCAATTTCATAGGATTTGCCGGCATTGAAGATGCAATCCGACCTGAAGCCGCAATAGCAGTTAAAAAGTGTCATCAGGCAGGCATCAGAGTTGTTATGATTACCGGTGACCATTCCAGAACGGCTCAGGCAGTCGCCAAGTCTGTCGGTATCGGCAAAGGCAAGAAGTTGCCTGCCGCTATAAACGGAATGGAAATAGATGAGTTAAATGATGAAGAACTGTTTGAGAAAGTTCCCGGCATTGATGTTTATGCAAGAGTTGCACCACATCACAAATTCAGAATCGTTAAGCAATTACAGAGGCACAATTACACTGTTGCAATGACCGGAGACGGTGTTAACGATGCTCCTGCACTAAAGCAGGCAGATATCGGAGTAGCGATGGGCAGTGGAACTGATGTTGCCCGTGAAGCTTCACATATGATATTAATGGATGACAATTTTGCTACGATAGTCAAGGCAGTACGCCGAGGGAGAGTTGTTCTCCAAAATTTACAGCATATTGTAATGTATATTCTTGCAACGAGCTTTGGCGGTTTGCTAACAATAGCCGCATCAGTTTTGGTAGGTTTGCCTTTACCTGTTCTACCTGCTCAGCTTTTGTGGATTAATTTAGTAACTGATGGCACATCTACATTTCCATTGGCTTTTGAAAAAGAGCATGGGGATGTAATGGTATTCCTCCCGCGAAAAAAAGATGAACCTCTGATAACAAAAAAGATGTGGGGCAGAATGTTTCTTGCAGGTTTTATAATGATGCTCGGAACACTTGGCGTTTTTTATTACTCCGTTCCTGATATATTCAATGCAACAGCTGAAGAACTGGCATATGCAAGAACACTTGCTTTTTGTGTACTGGCTTTCTTCCAAATATGGAATGTACAAAATTCCAGGTCAATAGAAAGGTCACTGTTTTTCAATCTGCCATACACAGGCGGCGAAAAAATAGATAAAGCGAGTATTGGAAAAAACCCTATTCTACTTGCAGTAATGCTTTTGGCTATTGGCTTGCAGGTATCGGCAGTTGTATTGCCATTTATGAATACATTGCTTGATACAATACCTTTAACATTCATTGATTGGTTAATGGTATTTGGATTAACTTTCTCCATTATTATTGCAGTTGAGATTATAAAAATATCTCAGGCTCTTTATAATAATGCAAAAGGAAAAGCAAGGGATGATGTTAATAAGGAAGCGATGCAAAGACCGGGAATGGATTTTTAAGTGATATGTAAGAAATAGATTTTAAAATAATTTGTCCTGAACCGGAAGAGGAATTTTTACTCTTTTCAGTTCAGGACAATTTTAATTTAACTTATAATATTATTTCTTGTCTTCGGGAACTGCAATAGCTACGATTCTATTTGAATCTTTATATTTAATATGCAGAAGAATACCATCACCGGGTGATTTAGATTTAATTATTTTTTTCAAATCAGAGGGTGAATTAACTTCTTTTCCGTCTGCTTTAACAATTACCCCATTAGGAGACAAACCGCGACGGGAAGCTTCACTGTAACGTTCTACACCTGTAATTAAAGCACCGGATTTGACATCCAATGCATCTTTTGCATCTTTAGTTAAAGAGCCAACGGTAAAACCAAGATTATCAAATTTGACTTCATTAGTTTCTTTGTCGGATTCTTTATCATTTCCATCATCACTTTTAACTGCTATCTCGGTTTCATCCTCATCGCGGGCTTTAAGCTTAACATCTTTTGTAATTTTCTTTTTGTCTCTCCAAATAGTAAGTTTTACTTTATCACCTGCACGGCGTAGTACTATCTGGCTTTGTAGTTCATTGGATGTTGTAACTTTTTTACCATCGATTTCGAGAATAACATCACCTGCCTGAATATCGGCTTTGTCAGCGGCACCGTCTTTAATAACATCCTTAACCATAACTCCGTCAACTTCATCAAGTCCTACAGCTTTTGCTTCAGTTTCATCCAAAGTGCTAATCCTTACACCAATATAGCCACGGTCAACCTTACCGTCATCCATTAAATCAGAAATAACAGATTTAACCAAATCTACCGGTATTGCAAATCCATAACCGATGTAAGAACCGGTTCTGGTAGCTATAGCTGAGTTAATCCCTACAAGACTACCTTCTAAATTATAGAGTCCGCCACCGCTATTGCCGGGATTAATTGCGGCATCAGTTTGAATAAAATTTTCGACAGCATAACTGCTTGTTTCCTGTCGCGGCAATCCCAGACCTCCTCTGCCAATCGCACTTACTATTCCGCTTGTAACAGTTGAATTCAATCCAAGGGGATTACCAACAGCTATTACCATTTCACCGATTTTAACATTATTTATATCTGCGAAATGAGCTATAGGATATCCGTCTGATTCAATCTTGATAACAGCCAAATCGGTTAAAGGGTCGGAGCCAATCAGCGTTGCTTTATGCTTTTTCTTATCAAATGTTGTAACTGTAATTTCTTTTGCATTTTCAACAACATGATTATTGGTAACAATATATCCGCTTTTTGTTATTAAAACACCTGAGCCGGCGGCTTCAGCACGCCTGGGCTGATTGTTATCAAAGGGGGTTTCTCCGAAAAACTCGAAAAACTCTTTCCATTGTTCGTGGAATTGACTCGTTCCACCCTTTTCCTCTACTACCACATTAACACTAACAACTGTTGGCAAAACTGCATCACTAACGCTTACCATTGCCTCGTTTAGTGCTTTTATCGTTGGACTCATAACGACAGGCGGATTATCGGCTCCAATTTTTTCATTTGCAAAAAGTCCTAAACCGGACTCACTGCTGAATGTCATCACTAACCAGACACCGAGTGTAATTCCAACACCCAACAATCCAATTGCCGCAATAATATTTCTTTTCATTTTATTTATCTCCTATAAGGTTGTAAACTATTTTGTTATGTCAGGCACATAAATTCAATTTCTACCGATATTAAAACCGGTTTTAAAATACTAAACCTGACTTAATTTTAAATGCTGTATAAAAAACGAAAAAAACCATTATTTGTTGCAAAATATTCATAATTGAGATGGAATTTATCTTAAATTTTCCGGATTTCCTGAACATGATAAGAAAAAGTGTCAAAAATAATGCACACTATTTTTTGGATGTGGTTTTATTTTTTTAATCTAAAACAGTAATTCTGATTACAGGATTAAACTATTCAATTAATGATAATACCTGTGCGAACTATCTCATTATAAAATCCTGGAATATCCTGACTTCTAATGATAAGAACCGGTTCAATTCTAACGTCAATATCATTCCTAAGTTTCCATAGCAACTGAACTGTTTCGATATAATCACCTTGAAGTGTATTGACAATTACAGCAATATCAATATCACTGAACTCCTTTGCATTTCCAGTTGCATTTGAGCCAAACAAATAGACATTATCGAAATCGAGATATTTACGGATATGCTCTTTATAACCTTTTGCTATATTTATAATATCTTCTTTATCCATAGCTGTAATTCTTTAGTTTTATATAAAATTTCATTGCATTTTACTTCAGTTAGATACTGTCTGATTTGTTCTTTATATTTCGGATAGCGTGATTCTACATTTAATGGTTCAAGTTCATTTATAAATTCCTTCTGCTCCTCATCAAGCTTATCATATATATCTGTTTTTGATATTAAAAAACCAAGATTGTGGGTATAAGGAACAACCTCATTATGGATTTTAGTATAAAGGGCTTTCAATATTTTTTCAATTGACTGATGACACATAAAACCGACATATAAAAATCTTTTTGTACGCAACATGGCATCTGCGGTTTCAAGATCATATTCCGATAAATCAAGCCAATATTTAATGTTTTCCATCATATTTACAAAAATACAAAGAATAATCTAAATTTTTATATTATCTAATCTATATTATCTAAATCAATATTAATCATTGACAATTTGTTGTCTACACAATTTTTCAAAAATTTATTTTTGAATTATTAATTTTCTGATTATTATATCATCAGCAATATTTATTTTTAAAAGAAAAATTCCGTTTGTTAAAAGTGATGTGTCAATTATTCTTTCGTTACCATCGGTTTTCATGATACAATATTGTTCCCTGCCCAAAAAGTCATATACAGTTATTCCTTTGATGAATGTGTCAGATTTAAGGAAAAGTTTATCACTCGCAGGATTCGGATAAATAGTAATTGGGTCAACGACCCTTCCGTTGTTCTCATGAAGAATATCCACATCAACATAGGTGCTGTCGTAACCGGTCCAAATTGAAATTACATCGAACTCAGCATCGCTGATGGTCGTCAAAGATGCGGTGAACAAACCTTTTCCTTTTGCTACAAAATCTGCATCTAAAGTCAATGCCTCACCGGGTTGCATAACAACGGGAGAACTGAAACCATTGTTTAATGCCGGAGCTCCTTTGTCATATCTGAAAGGTTCAGCAAATGTTGTCCAATCAGTTGAAATATCCGGATTAATATTTACTTCCATTAAATCAGTTATTGTTACCGAATCACCATATTGCCACTCCTCTAAGCTGAGATTTCTTATTGTCATTTTTCGAGTTGAATAATTATCGTAATCACTAACAGCAGTTGCTCCAAAATCAATATCATGAGTTGCTATCTTTGGAACTGTTCCAACACCTGACAAAGTAGTAGTAACTCCCTGAATATGAGGATTTGTTTCATATCTGAATTCTAAAAGATGCATACCTGTTTGTCTCGGCTGAAACATAACAGGAACAATTACTTCCTCATGTGGATTTAATGTACGAAGCAAAGCCGCTCTGTTGAATTTGAATGCAGATGTATCACCAATAACCTGCGTGTAAATCAACCTGTTAATTGTAACTGCCGCAGAGCCACCATTATATAACCTGATTGCAGTATCGGGATTCATAGAATTCCTGACTACAGGATATGGACCTGACGGGAATTTGCCCGGTCTGTCAATTCTTTTTCTTTCCCAGTTGTAGCTTGTTGCGATTAAGTCGGATCGTATTCCGTTACCATTGAATAAAGCTATGCTGTCTATAGGATAACCATTATTCAATTGCGGGTCTTTTATTGTATTGCTTATAAAAACAATTGAATCAGTAAAATTAATTGTATCATCCGGATTATATTTAATCTGAAATGTTTTAGTCTCATTTGGTAATAATATCAGAGGATTGATTGGAGTAATATTCAATTCTTCCAATTCATCTGATGTATAAATCTTTTCTGAACTAATCATACCTATAATAAACGGTCCTTTATAGTCATAAACTTCAAGTGTTACTGTACTTTTGTTCCTAATAGTGAAGTTTCCCCAAGCACTACTACCCAATATAGTTGGCGGAAAGCTCCAATCCGAAACATCAATTACCGGAACACCAACAGAAGCTTCAACCATAGATTTATACCAAAAATTACAAGTATCTCCAACGCCGATTGAATCCCAGAATCGTCCATAGTTATTTGATGAAAATTTTACAGTAAATCGAAAGGTATCCAGCGGCTGAATAACTATGGGAGGTTCAAACTCCTCCGGAATTTCAATTGTACCCGTAGAATCAAATAAGGTGAAGGCGGGGTAATTAAATTTTAATTTCAAGAAACTCATCTCTGCCGGTTTCGTCTCGGACTGATTTACAACCATAAATATTTTTTCTGTTGTTTGACCTTTATCATAAAAGCCAAAATTCATTGTTTGAGGTATGACAGCTAATTTTAATGCCTGATATTGTATGGTGATAGTCGTATCATTCCCATTGCAATCTGCAAATGTCAGTACTGCCAAAGCGTCTTCAGTGTTGTCAATTATTTCAAGTTTAAAGTGTACAATGGAATCAACACAAGGTTCAAAGTTGTCCTTGATAAATTTATAGTTATAGCTCAAATCCGAATGCATATAAGCTATAGCAATACCTGAACTTTCTCCCGGATTAATGGGATTATCTTCTAATACTATCTCCGCGTTTCCTTCGCAATCAATTGTCCAATTCGGTTCAGGGGGTAGAGAGTCAGAGGTTGCATCAAGAGATTTTAAACTTACTGAAGCAGGGAAGCCATAGCTGTCGCAATACGAGAAACCATAAGCATATGCTTGAAAAGGATTATTTGCTTTCAGCTTGTAAACTCCGTCTCCGGGAAGCAAGAAAGTCTTCGAATAAAAGTTTTTACCTCCTACAATTTTATGGAATGGGTTACCGGGAGGGGGAGACATATCTTTTATAGATACCCATTCAAACTCGCCTCCAACTATTTGAGCAAACATCAAATCATCAGGCAAATTTCCTTCTGCTGTTGCTTCGTAGCATAAGTTTATATAATTGTAGGGGTAGCCGAAACCGCCTTTGATTCCGGGAGTATGAAAAGTTATATCAGTTTGGTATTGCTCCACCGGAACCAGTACCATCTGAAAAGGATCGCTGACAATCCCGTCATCCATTTGTCCCGAATTGAACTGAGTAACTCCTATTGGTTTATCTCCGCTGATTACAAGCGGTCTGACAGTGCCTTCGTCGGCACGGAAATGCAAATAGCCATCTTGTTCAATACCGCCTGCATTTCTTATGTAGCCCATTTGCTGATGGTCCCTGAAAATTTTTGTTGTTGGTTCTTTTGCAAAAACCTTAATAATAGAGTTTTTATTTCTGTTTACTATATTTGATACATGATATTCCGTACCCCATGCATAAGTTGGTATTTCCATTTCTTCAATTACATCACAGCAACCGCAATTCGTTGGTACATAAGCACAAAAATTACCTGATACAACTGAAACGGGTTTATCGGCAGAAACTTTGCTTCCTGATAAATCAGAATGTTGTCCCAGACTTCCTATCAAAATAACATCTCCTTTATCAAGATTCCACCATGAGGTTTGCCCCGGTTCCTGCCCCCCTGCAGTTCGGGACGAAACCGTTCCACCCATTGTAAACATTACTTTTGTTTTGTCATAAGCGGCGGTAATTCCTGTGTAGCTTGTAAACCATTGTCCATTATTACTTGCAATATCTGCATAAGAAGCAACAATATATTCTTTTCCTAAAATATTGACAGGTAAAATAAGAAAGCCGTCAGAAGTATATTGATATCGGGTTACACCGTAACAGATAATCGGGTCATCTGATGTTATATGAACAGCTGCATTTCTCCACACTTGGTCTTCTTCAGGTGCTTCCCAAGCTGATTTTCTGCATGCCTGGCCAATTGCAGGAACTAAAGTAAATTCAATGATGTCGTTGGGTAAAGTATATTGAGATTTGGAATACCCTTTTCCTTCAACTTCAATAGTTACTTTGGTACGGACTTGTGAGGAGATATAAATTTTTAAATCATCATTATTTGACTCCCACGCCGGAATAAAGGTAAAATAGAATTCCGTACCGGCATTATTAGAGCCCAGAAGCTTTGGAAGCGAAGATACGTCAATATCTTTTGCAAACAGATTAACAGATATAAATACTAATAAGCTAATCAACGAGTATAATTTTTTCATAGTTTCTCCCTTTTTGTATTGTTTCTTACTTATATAACACAAAAGAATGGAAAATGTTACACTTTTTTTTGAAAAAAGTGAAAATAATTAAGAAAATTTTTGGTTTTTATAAGAAAAGTGTAGATTTTTTTGCAAATGTGTCGAATTTTAAGGATTTCTGGATTCTTCACTTCGTTCAGAATGACAATTTAATTTATTGTCATACTTTTATTGTCATTCTGTTGTTTTACCACCAAGCACAGCGCTGGTGGTCAGATACTCGCAATGACAGGGTAACTGAGTTTCAGTGTTCGCTGTGAATGCTTCGACGGCTATATTTTTTTTTGAAACTTTTTTCCTGATGTTCCGTATTTCAATCAGGACTCAAGACGGACTCACAAAAATAATATATATCAATTTATTTAAGGAATTAAAATTATGAAAAAGTATGTCCGTAATTTAGCATTAGCTTTTACAGCAATAATAATGCTCGCTTGCACAGCAAGCAACAGTTGTCTCAAAGGAGACAGAATTATTGAAACTCAATCGAGAGAACTCCCGAGTTTCGAATCAGTCAGTTTCCTGACAGCAGGAAATGTCTTTATAAGTCAGGGGGATGTTCAAAGTGTAAAAATTGAAGCCAGCAAAGATTTAATCGGAAAAATTCAAACAGATGTCGCAGACGGCTGTCTTATGATAAACTGCTACGACCAAATTTGTCCTGAAAAACTCAATATATATATCACTATGAAAGATGTAAATAGTTTCAGACTTTTCGGTTCAGGCAATATGTATAATTTTACACCATTAAACTCAAATGAAATTAATCTGAAAGTCAGCGGTTCCGGAAATATCAATTTCACTGAGATCTCCGCCCACAAAGTTGGTTTACTGGTAATGGGTTCAGGAAATATTAACGTTAGCGGAAATACGAACTCATCTGTCATTGAGTCGAATGGTTCGGGTAATATCAATGCAGTTGAGTTGAATTCAGAATTTTGTAATGTACTTGTAAATGGTTCAGGTAACACCAAAACGCTTGTAAATAAGGACCTGAAAGTAAAAATTAACGGCAGTGGTAATGTCAAATACCTCGGAACACCGGAAAATCTGAAAATGGATTTAAATGGTTCAGGTGATGTTAAAAAACTAAAAGCCGTTAGTTAAATAATAAAAGCTTTATCATATTAAATTGTTGATTGTATTCAACAACAGAAGTAAAGACATCAAAGCGGCAAGCTGTTCACATATAAATTGCGGACAGCTTTTTTTATTGAAGCTAATCATATAAATTTGTATTTTTTATTCGGTGTTTTATATCAAAGATACGGTAGATAGTTGATAATTGTTAATGAAGATTGAAGCAAACAGGAGATAAGATTTTACTTAAAGCATGAAATTTCAGGAATTAAAACATATTGCATCAAAATTTTCTGCATCCGGGAGCAACCGCAGGTTCATGAATTTTGCCCGTTCTGTAGCTTTTATAAGTGTTATTCTTGGTAGTATGGCTTTGATTATCTCACTTTCGGTACTTGACGGATTTGAAAGTACTTTAAAAAGCAATGCCGTAAAATTTACTTCACATGTAAAATTAAAAGCATTTGACAACAAGCTAATTCAAGAACATTCCGAGCTAATCAAAAAAATAAAAAAAAACAACCCTGAGATAAAAAATATCGCTCCTGTAGTCGAAAAGGAAAGTTTAATCAGTACTAAGTCATTCGTAGAAGGTGTCGTTGTGCGGGGGACTCTCCCTGAATATGACATTACTAATATGAAAAACAATATTATTGAAGGCAGTTTCGGGTTCAGCAACGCCGCTGCAAATGAAATATGTATTGGAAATAGATTAGCAAAAAAACTAAATGTAAAAATCGGTGATGAACTTGTTGTTTATGCTATAAATGGAGATAATCTGACGCAAATCCTAATGCCTGATATACAAAAATTTAATCTCATAGGAATTTATGAAACAGGCATGGCACAATATGATGATATTTATGTTTATATACCTTACAACAATGCCCTGAATCTTTTTAAAATGGCTGAAAATACGGCAACTTCACTTGATATTATGCTTTACGATATTGAGAAGTCCAATGTTATTGCAGATAATTTAAATAGAAGCATAGGTTATCCTTTTTATGCATTTACTGTTTTTGATTTGCATTCGGCTATCTTTGCATGGATAGAACTGCAAAAAGCTCCGATACCTTTGGTATTAGGGCTGATAAGTATGGTCGCAGTGCTGAATATCATTACAATTTTATTAATTACCGTAGTCGAAAAGACTCATTCAATCGGAATCTTAAGAGCATTGGGAATGAGCAAGACAAACATAATTAAAATCTTTATTATTCAAGGTCTGAGTATCGGAATAATCGGCACTATAATAGGTTGTTCAATAGGACTGTTGTTCGGATTAATACAGCAACATTATGGAATAATCTCATTGGAAGGAGAAATATACTTCCTCGATAAATTGCCGGTGAAATTTGAAGTATGGCATTTTGCGGTAGTTTGCACTACCGCAATTGTCCTTTCATTTTTAGCTACTTTGATACCATCTTTTATTGCATCATCAATAAAACCAATCAGAGCGATTAGGTTCAAATAATTTTACACCATAACTTTTCCAAAGTTAGGTAATATGGAGTACAGCCAAATTGATGTAGCTCCGAAAAGAGATATATTAGGAAAAGAGAGGAAAAATGTTTAAATTATTTGTCACCGGTTGATTATGAAAAATCATTATTTGTAAAAAGATAATATCTTTTTAAATTGTATTCAAAAATGGGGCAAGATAATTCTAAAAAAAGGGTAAACTAAACTCTGTCTATTTAAAAATTACTAATTTTAGAAACCGATAATTATTGTTTGTCTGATTCATTCGTTTTACTTTGTTTATTCAGCAGATTTTACGTTGATTAAAAAATCTTTGTATAAGTTATTAATTTCCTGGTTTTCACTGTTAGTCCGAATTAATCTCAGGTAACAATCGTATGCGTCAAGAAACATTTTTTTGCTTTCATAAAATTTTGCAAGTAACATATCTTCCAAAGTACTGTTTTCACTTTCCATAGTGGATTTTATCTCATTGACCTGAAGCATAACTTCATCATTTTCTATTTCGCTTAGCAAACAAAAATACGATTCATCTGATAAAGTTAAATCCTGACCGCTGACCATAATTGTCCAATGGTAACATTCCGATGGATTCAGCTCCAGTTCTTTTGCTGTTAGGATTAATGAAGTATCAGCAGTTGTAATTGTCTTTAATACTTCAGAAAAGTTGTTTTTTAATTTAAAAATATATTCTTTAGCCCCGGGTTTTGAGAACCAAATAAATTTAATATCTCCGTTACTAATTTTACAATTTCTCGGAAGGAATGGACATACTTTGTCAATATTAAATATTTCTCTTTCCAGTCCTAATTTGAATTTATCTTTGTCACTTGTACCTTCTTTGATTGCTTCAAAAAGATATTGAGCGTATTTACTGATTAAATTATTCTTTGTGCTTTTATTTTTGACAACTAAATCGCCGACAGTGAATTTACCTTCTTTCGAGCATTCAATTATGTTACCTTTACTATTTGCAAAGCACAAATAGGATTCTTTTTGAATTATCAAAGTATCATTTAGTGAAAGATTGTTGCCGGGAAATAATTCCTTTTGTTTATCATCCTCAGATATGAATTTAATATTCCCATTTTTAATAATCACTTTATAAGTATCATCATTTGCCAAAGAATGATAGCTAACAAAAAATAATGTTACCAAAGCAACAAAGCTGATTTTTAATGCAGTCGTTTTCATTTGAACAACCCTTTTATTTTTTTAACAATACTTGTAAAGGAACTGAAATATATTTCTGAAATATCCTGTGATAATAATATTACGAAAAATACGAATAAAACATTAATTTTAAAATAAAAATATTCGAATAATAAATATATGATAAATAAAACAGCTATGAACTCAATTATTATGAATATTTTTAACTCACCACCATATAAATTCGGAAATTTTTTTCTGATATATTCAAAAAACCAAATGTTCAAATAGCAAAGAACAAAAGCCAATATGAAAATCCCAAGGGGCGACATCACATTTATATAATTTCTGTTAATTATCATAGAAATGATATTTGCATGTATTACTATCCCGTACATATCCGGTAGTCCTCTGCTGATATTGTGAAGATTCATAGGAGTAAAATACTTATCCTCGCACGACATTGAATCCGAAAAAGAAGCTCCCATATATCCGAGCAATACAATTTTGTTTTTTAAAAAGCTTTTATCAAAGTTTGTGTCGAATAATTGCTTTGTGTCGATAAAGATATATCTTCGGTTGTTGCCCGAAAAGTTAATAATCTCGTCTTTATTGCCTCTTCTTAATAATTCCTTTACTGCATCCTGATCAAATTTTGAAGCAATTTCTACGCTGAATGAATGATAAACCGTATCATTAAATCTGTTTGTAGGATTAAAACTTCTTATTGTTTGGAATGAGCCGTCTCCGGAAAAATTGATAAAGCCATGTGAATTATTCCATCTGAATTCCGGAAGGGATAACTGAAGCGAGTCGGGTTCTTCGATTGTATAAGCATCATTTTTTGAATTTAAAAAATATGAAGCCATAACACAATTGTTAATTTGGGCAAGAGCAAGACTTAATGGTAAGTCTTCTAAGGGGCTTTTTCTTTTTAGGAAATAGGCGTCAATACCAATAACAGCAGGATTTTGTTGTTTGATGAGATTTAACTGTCCGGCTATTTCTGCTCTTGTGGCTCCAATGTTTACTATTACAATATTAGTATCAATAGGTTCGGTTTCTTTTAAACGTGAATAATAAATATCAGTCAAATCCAGATTTTCAATAATTCTTTCGATTGGTATAAACGGGTCAAGAACATTAGGTAATAATGTCATTAAACTTACAATCGCAATGACAAAAACCGTTGCAAACAAGTATTCAATAAATCTGTTTTTAAACATAAATTAGTTCAATGAATTAATAAACTTAGCAAAGATAATAATTTTCAATAAGAAATTCATAAATTCTAAGAAATTTAGTAAATTAGAAAAAAATGAAATTAACCGGGAGAAAATTATGCTTGTGCAATTAAAACGTTTAATAGTTTCAATACTTTTTTTTATAATCCTGTCATGGTTAGTGCCGATAATTGTATTTTCGCAGACGACCTGCCGACAGGCATGTACTTTGTGATTTTGCAGACACCGACGATTAGGAAAGCGGAGAAGTTGGAAATCATCAAATGATGAGTGCTAAGTGTTGAGTGAAATTTTAAATTAGCTTTTTGCTTTATGATAATAGCTAACGCTAATTGCTAAAAAATGATATTTTGAAATTATTATAAAAAAGGTGATGTTATGAAAAGAACAATAAAAATTCTAACGATTTCATTTTTCATTTTTAGTTGTTCACTCCCAGACATGGAAAGAACTATACGACAGTACAAATGCCAATATGCAAAGTCAAAACTATAAAGTCGAAATGAACTGTGTTAAAAATCAAATTTATTTCCAATCAATAATTTGCATTAATTTAATACCCGCCTGAGCTGCCGACATTTGACCTTTCAATTTCATCTTCGGGTCTTATTTTCCTTTCGAAGTTATTTATCTTCAAACTTATCCCAAGCGAAATGTTTGCGCCTTCGGCATACATAGTCCCATAATTATATAACGTATCTCTTCTGTTCACTGATTCATACTTTACTTTGTTCATAACGTTTCTTCCGGTCAGATAAAGAGTAAGCAAGCGGTCAAAGAAAAATTGCCTTACCGAAAAACCTAAGGAATAAGTCGGTTCAATTTTTCCGTCAATAGAATATCTCGGACCAAAATAGTAGGAGTTCAACTGGAACATCGTATTTTGACCAAAATTGTAAATCAGCATTATATTAGCATCCATAGAGTAACCACCGAGATTTTCCTGAATAGTCGGGTCGTCGCTTTCCAGCTTGTTGTAAAAGAAATTACCATTTAGATTAATTCGGATTTCTTTACTAAAATTGATGTTTGCAGAAAGTTCGGAACCTAAGACATATTTCCTTGAGATATTTTCGGATGTAATCCATATCTTATTATCATCTTTTGTCCTTAAAACCCTGCTTATGGCATTATCGGTATTTCTGTAATAGGTTTGCAAGGATAAAAACCATTTCTCATATCCTTTTTGGTAGTTCAATTCGTAAGAATCCGTGAATTCCGGCATCAACCCGGGATTCCCGACACTGACATAGTAATCATCGGCATAATCGGGAAAAGGATTGAGTGCGTAAACATCGGGACGTTGCACTCTTCTGCTGTAACTGATTTGTATTTGCCTGTCATTTTCAAACTTCCTTGATAAATGTAATGTTGGAAAAATATTTACTTTCCGGTACTTGAACAGCGAACTGTTTGTTTCCTGTTCGAGACGGCGGTTGAAATATTCCGCCCTTAAACCTAATTTGCAATTAAAGTCGAATATACTGCCGCTTATTGTGCTATATATTGCATAGATATTATGATAGTATTTGGTATTGTTGGTAAAGCCCGTATTTTCTTCCCATAATTTTGAAAGTATATTATAATCCTGATAAAGATAATCGCTGAAATCCTGAGTGTAGTCGAAGTTAATACCTACCTCGAATTCGGAATTATCATTGATGGGATAGACGTAATCAGCTTTATACTTCAGAAGAAAACTTCTGCTGTCTGCAATTCCCTGATGTTTTTGTAAATTGGTGTCAATAAGATTGAATTTATTATCAGTTATTGCTTTTGAAGATACTTCGTTTCCGCCTCCGTCCCAAATAATGGCATTGATTGTTGATGAAAGCTTGTGTCCTTTTTTTGAGAAATTTTGTAGAAAAAATGTATTTATTGTGCTGTAGTAGCCGTCAATTGTATTAATATCATCATTATAGAAGTAATTGTTTGAGCTCATCGGGTTTGTCCAAACAGTTAATTTGGACGGTAGTCTTCTTTCGTAATGCATATTAAGAACATTACCGGAAAAAGATATAAATCTCGATGGCGAAATTGTGTATTCGACACCTGCCTTTGCAGAAAAGTTTTGATCAATCATTTTTCTGTTAATGATCGGATTGATTAAATAAACCGTATCTGTTAGATTGTCGTATGTTTCTCTGGTATAATCCGACCGGGGCTTGAAAGTTCTGTCCTCATAGTTGATACCTGAATAGAAGTTCAAATCACCATATTTATAATTAAACAAAGCATCGGCGGAGTATTTATCCTTGATTCCTGCTGAAGAATTTAAGATACCGTTTAAACCGTTCATGTCCATTTTTTTCATAACAACATTGATTATCCCTGCAGTGCCGTCCGGGTCATATTTGGCAGACGGGTTTGTGATAATTTCGATATTTTCGACGACATCCGCCGGAATCATCTTCAAAGCATCATTACCTGCTACAGGGCTTGGTTTACCGTCAATAAGAACCTGAAAGTTTGTACTGCCCCTTAACGAAACATTTCCTTCGGCATCAACATTTACCGACGAAACGTTTTGAAGTGCATCGGCAATTTTCCCGCCACGTGCATTGGGATTACTGCTTATATTGATAATTTTTTTGTCAATATTGTAGGAAATATTGTCTTTATCGGCACTAACCAATATATCATTTGTTTCATAGCTTTTCGATTTGAGTTTGACCTTGTCCAATTCAAGATTATAATTTTCTTTTGTGAGGTTAACACCTGTAACAATTTCGTTATGGTAGCCGACAAAACTGAATTTAATGTCATATTGTCCGAAGGGTAAATCCGTAATAATGAAGTCTCCCTTGTTTTTTGTAATTGCCCCTTCAATCACTTTTGAGGTTTCACTGTTGATAACGGCAACTGTGGCATAAGCCATTCCCGCATTGGATAGCGAATCAACGACTATGCCCCTTATAATTCCCCTAGCTTCGAAGTTATTGGAATTGTTATTTTCTTTTGAGTAAATGTCAACATTAACCAGTATTATGAATAATATGAACGAGCAAAATACTTTCATGTCCTAATCCCTAATATTCCATAAATACTCTTTTTATTTTTACGGCTAATCATTAAAAAAGTTACACATAAGCCAATAAATATTTAACGTTCATCAAGCAATAAAACTTGGTCTTGTAAAAGAAGTCGCCTTCCGTTTCGGGAAGAAGTCAGGGAAATTTGCTAATTGGCTGAAATTATCTAAAACTAATTTAAACAATTGATTTAATATAATTTAAATATTTTGTAAATTAGAGAAAAAAGAAATTAACCGGGAGAAAATTATGCTTGTGCAATTTAAACGTTTAATAGTTTCAATACTTACTTTAATAATCCTGTCGTGGTTAGTGCCGATATTTGTTTTTTCGCAGGAAGAGGATGCTGAATGGACAGTATATCAGGCAACTCCGGAAATATTTGATATTGCGATTGATGGAAACTATCTTTGGGTGGCAAGCAAAAACGGACTTTTCAAGATCAATGCTAAGATGTAGCGATATTGATATATCTTTAAGAAGAAGTTTGAATATGAGAAATAAAAGGGATCGGCAATCAAATTATTGGCAAAAAAGAGCAAAAATTGTTGAAAATTTGCAACTTATATGCAAGGAATTTTGGTTGGCTAATTTTGACCTTTTTTGAATTGATTCGGACACGATTCGGACATATTTGCTTTATAAAATTAAAAACCCGCATGAATACTATCATACAGGTTTTATAAAGTGGTCAGGGACGTAATTGAATTATGAATTATTAAGTAATGTTAATAAATCATAATGAATGTAATTATATAATAAATCATAGATTTAATGATTTTTACTTTTCTTTACTTTTCATTAGTTTTTCATGAATTTTTGCAAAACTGTCCGAGAACTGTCCGAAAATAGGCTTCTCGGACAGTATTTTTTCTTATATTTGTATATGAAAAATTTTGGGAAAATATAATATGATTTCATTGCATTTTTATCTTGATAAACCAAACGAGACAAAGTCGTCAATTGTTCTTTCGGCTTCATTTAGAGGACAAAGATTTAAATTATCGACAAAAATCAGCATTGATAATACTTCAAAAAATGAAATATGCTCAAAACTCTGGAACCCAAAAAACCAAAGATTAAAAAAAAGTGCAATAGGTTCTTTAGAATATAATTTTAAACTTGATAACTTGCAAGCCAGGATAAATGCGCTATATATTAAATCCCTTAAAATGAATCCCAAAGAACAGAAAAAATTTCTTATTAATCAAATCAAAATTCTTCTTAATCCGGAAAACGGTGGTCTTAATAATGAAATAAATTCTGATAATATGTCCCTTACAGAACATTTCGAAGATATGATTAATAAAAGAAAAGCCGGAATGGAAATAAGCATACAAACCGGCTTGCCCTTCGGTACCGAAGTTAACAAAGCTTATCAAACTACTCTTAACCATATTAGAGAATTTGAAATAGAACAAGGATTGAAACTTGATTTCGAAGATATTGATGAGGTCTTTTATCAGGATTTTATCAAATTTTTACTGAAAAAGGAATTGGCAAATAATACAATAGGAAAACATGTAAAAAATTTAAAGGTCTTCATGCGAAGAGCAGTAAAAAAAGAACTGACGGACAATATAAAATTTCTGGATTATAAAGTAATAGATGAAGACATTAATTCTTTTGCATTAGACATGGATGAGTTAAAGAAAATAAAAGACCTCGATTTAAGCAGTAATGAGAAACTTGCTAAAGCCAGAGACCTTTTTCTTATTGAAAGTTTTACTTGCTTACGATATAAAGATTTGTTCAATCTTAGTCTGGAACATATTGATTTAAAGAATCAAACAATTACTGTTCTTGTTCGAAAAACCAAGAAATATGCAGTTATTCCAATCCTACCTTTTATCAAAACGATATTTGAAAAATATAATTATAAGTTACCAAAAATGGTTATTCATACTTATAATAAACTAATCAAAATAATTGCTAAAATGGCAGGTTTAGATGATATGATTGAAATCGTAAGATATAGCGGTAACAGACGAAGAGAGTCAAGATATCCAAAATATCAATTAATTACTTCAACAACCGCCCGATACTCATATATAACAAATTGCATAAGAAATAATTTACCGGCACAAATGATAATGCAAACAACAGGACATGTCAAATTAGAAAATTTTCTCCGCTATGAAAAAATGGTAAAAACCGAGGGAGCCGAAAGAGTAAGAGATGCTTTTAAGGATGTGGAGTTTTGAGAAATTTACATTAGCTTGATGAAAAATATTAAAAAAAGCATTATCATATATGACATTTTTTAATATATTATATCAATCTTTACCCTGCTCAAGCCAAGGATCTTTAATCCGATACCTGATGCAACATTTTCATGCTGTAAAGGCCACCATCTTTCAATATAATGGTATATGCCATCTCTTAATCCCTCAATTACCCAAGTTGAACCGTCTAAACCGATTGGATATGGATTTTTTGTAGGAGTATTCTAAAAATCATATTTATCAATTACATTAAATAAATTATAAATATTAGGTGGAAAAAGTTTAAGATGACTGTCAATGACAATGCAATCTTCAGTTATGGGTTTTACTTTGCTAAATTTTTGAAAATACAATTCGCCATAATCATTTTCCAAGATATTAATTGTTATTACTATCATATCATGAAAACTTCGGTCCCAAATAAAACGGTATTGATGTTTTTTGCTATCCGACTGTTCTTCAAATATTGATTTCTGATTTAATTTTGATAAAAATGTAGAATTATACTTTTCAAACATACTGTCTATTATATTTTTGGGAAAGTATTGCATCTGGGTTTCTCCATAAGAATTTTTAATTAAGGTAAAATGGTCAAAATATTATTAACTTATAGTATAAGCGAAAATTAATATGGTTGGATCCCCAAAAAGACATGTCTCGCCAATACCACATCTGTCTTATTTTTTGTTTGGTGGAATTTTAAAAATATAAATATTAATGTAACTATTCTATATTATAAGAAGTTAAATTATTGTAGTTTTTACTTATTTTCATCAGATTTTCATGATATTGTTCAAAAAAAGTCTGTTATATTGGTTTTACTGATAGTTTTTTTTATTTTTGTATAAGAATTATCATTTTTTTTTACTTATAATTTGAAATTTAACATTTGAATAATTTAGAATTTATCATAGGTTTAAAATTCTTCCAAAAGGGAAAATTTAATCATGCAATTAATGCTTTTAAGAAGTCTATTGAAAAAAATCCAAAAAACGCAGACTCTTACAACCATATTGGTCTCTGTTATGATTGTATTTCCAAACATGATTTAGCAATTGAATATTTTAATAAAGCATCTGTAATTTGTTTAGAATTTAATGATTTTATAAGTTCATGTAGAATGAAAGTTCACATGGCTGATAGTATGATTAAATCATCGCTTTATAATGAGGCAGAAGTCATAATTACGAAAATTTTGAACTCTGATGTTAATTCTTTAGTTAAAGCACAAGCTTTTACAATATTGATAAACTCATTAATTCTTCAAAAGAAATATAACTATGCTTTGCAAAAATTAAAGGAGGAAGGATTACGATATATTATTGCTCTTCAAGACAATAAAGATAATTTCGGCGTCGGAATATTTTCAATGTTAAGAGCCAGAGTTTACACTGCATTATTTAATTCAGATAATGCTTTACTAAGTTTTGAAACAGCAAGATACTTGCTAAAAGGAAATAAATCGGCTATTGCAGAGTTAGATAATAATTATGGTGAATTTCTTTTACTAGAGAATAATCCAAAAGAAGCTTTAAGATATTTTAAAAATAGTTGGAAATATTTCAAAAAGCATAATCCAAGTTATTCAATAAATGTTATCAAAAATTTATCTGTAGCTTATCGGAAAATTGGTAATGAAAAAAAATCAGATTATTGGATGAAATTACTCGATTAATTTTAACTTTATGCGAAAATGCCATAATCAACTATTCCTTTCTAATAAAACCAATAAGCTGATTTTAAAGTAATTTTAATTACATTGAATAAATGTATCAATTTTAAGTATCTTCAAATGAAATTAAAAAATAATAATCATTGCACATTAGGTCCAGATTTTTGAATCTACTAATATATTATATCAATCTTTACCCTGCTCAAGCCAAGCATCTTTAATCCGATACCTGATGCTACATTTTCATGCTGTAATGGCCACCATCTTTCAATATAATGGTATATGCCATTTCTTAATCCCTCAATTACCCAAGTTGAACCGTCTAAACCGATTGGATATGGATTTTTTGTAGGAGTATTCCAAAAATCATATTTATCAATTACATTTAATAAATTATAAATATTTGGAGGAAAAAGTTTAAGATGACTGTCAATGACAATGTCATCTTCAGTTATGGGTTCTAATTTACAGAATTTTTGAAAATGCAATTCGCCATAATCATTTTCCAGGACATTAATTGTTATTACTATCATATCATGAAAAGTACGTTCCCAAATAAAGCGGTATTGATGAATACTACTATCTGAAGATTTATCTTCGAGTGAATGATAACCCAATTTTGATAAAATTTCTGAATAGTAACGTCCCTTATAATCCCAATCACTAATTGGTAAAGTTATCATCGGAATCCTTCATAAAAATTTCATTTAATTCTTTCACTGCAGTTTCCATATATCCCAAAAGCAAGCATTCTTCTCATCATAATATCTTTCTCTGTTGTCAATAATCTCAAAGGATTTCATTTTACCAGCTTTCATGGTTATATGAATTTCTTCTTCGAATATGGCATGGAAACCGGAATTTATTTTCTTCAGTATTTTACCTTTTGGTAATTTTAATGTTCCTGAAAACCAATTTGCAAATAATGGCTCAAATATGTTCAAACCAAAAACTCCCTTTATATTTCTTAAATACAACTTATCAACTTTTAACTCCCATATTCCTGTATATTGTCTATAGAATTGTTTGTGTTCAAAAATACCTGTAGTGAACATTTTGTCGGTTTATTTTACTAATTTATTAACATAATCAGCATTTTTTATTTTATCCGGAATACTAATCATTAATGTGCTTTTGTTGTTCACAATCAATATTTCTTTAAACTGCATTAATATCTTATTTTCCTGTTCACTCATTGTTGTATCCTTCATAAAAACTTATTACGCCATTCTCTCTTTTCAATTGAACGGATATTAGGTTCTTCTTTGATTTCTTCGAGATATTTCATCATATAAATTAACTCGTAGTCTTCCGGGTTACCTTCAAAATTTTCTATGTGTATCACATTCCCATAATTTTTTTGGTGACAAATTAATGTATTATCTATGACAATAACATTTTTTAAGTCATACCCTTTTCTTTTAACCTTTCTCAGGTTTTTTAATTGGACAGGTCCTGAGAAATAAGAACTGTATCTGTCTTTTTCTGAAATTCTGGTTGTACACTTTTTTCTTCCCCATATAAAAAGAAGTTTCCCGGTATCAGGAAAAATCTCTCTGACAACATGTTCAACATATTCCTCCGAGGCAGAAGACCAAACTGCAACCTGAAAATTAATCAGACAATATTCCAGAAACTGTTTAAGAAAAGGTCTTTTATAAACATAATATCTTTCAAACATAAAATCATGCTTATTACCATTTTTTGGGGTAATTGTTGAAGCATGAATCAATGTTTCATCAAGGTCTAATATCAACAGTTTTTTATTGATTGCCGTTTCCATTTCATTACTTTTCAAATTCATATTTTAATGAACTCAACAGGAAATATTTTTTTCATTCCAATTTCCTCCAATCCCAAATCTTCAAATTTAATAATTCTTTCTTATCTCTGTTATCTATAATCGCTATTGATTGAACAAACCCTTTCTCAATCACAATATGGATTTCTTCCTCGTAAATGGAATAAAATTCCATGTGAATATACTTCAATAATTCCCCTTTAAGTATTTTTAATGTTCCTGAATACCAATCTGCAAATATTAGTTCTTTCTGAGTCTTTTTAAATATCCCGATAATATCTACAAGAAATAATCTATCATCTTTAATTTCCCAAGTACCGATATATCTTCTCCAGCAAGCCGTTGAAAAGATAATACCTCTGACGAATTGCTCCTTTTCATCATCACTAACAATTTCAATGAAATCCGAATCCTCTGGAATTTCGGGAGTACAAGCCAATGAGTATTCTTTGCCATTCATCTTTAATATTTCGTGCACTTGTGCTGTCATAATATATTCAACATTATTCTCCTTTCATCCATCAGTAATTTTAAATCTAATTTTTAAAGATACTGTTCCTGTTGAAAATTATATTTTCTGGAATTAAATTAAATTTCCATAATATATTTTTAAGATAATTATTTTTATTTAAACTTGATTCCAAAAAAACATTGGCTACCACTAGATTTATGATTTTTAATTATTTTTGATTTTATCTTAACATTGTCTTCGGAAAACCAAAGTATATCCATGAAAGGTCTATTATTTCTATTTTTCTGAACAGTTTTCAAATCAATTCCAAAAATTGCACATACTAATGACTCATTTGGAGAATCTGATATACCCATATATTCTTCTGGAAAATAAAATGATATACTATCAATACCTTTATCTCTCAAATATTCAGAGTAACATAATGCAGCATCCTCAAAAAGAAAGAGGGTTAATTCATTGGAAGCTAAATTGCTAATTGGGATAGATCCCTGATATTTATTAATTTTCATTACTCTTCTCTGCTGAGGACTTTTATTTTTATCTTCCTCCAAAGCTGTTAATATCTCATTTAATGAAATATTATCCATTCTTAAATTGTTTACAAAACCAAAGTTTTCAAATTTTATAAAACGATTAAGATTTTCAAATTTAATTCTTGGATTAAAACCTGCTTTAACAATTACAGAATTATTATCATCTAAATATAAAATTCCTTCACCAACCCAATTGCCTTCATGAATTTCTTTAATATTTTTTGATTTCATTCTTGCAAAAGCCATTTCTTTTATACTTGCTATTTTAAAACCACTATCTGAAAACCTTTTTAAACAATAATCTAGGTCAGATGTTCTTATCATCCATAATTTAGGATCTGTACAAATAATATTGAAATCAGAATAATTAATTACGGAATAAATTGAAATTGTTCTATCACGAAAATTATTATTATCAATATCATCAACAGATATAACATAATCATAATTGTTTTTACTTAATATTTCACCGATAGTTGTACCAGTAAGAGATTTTATATTATTCCCAGTTATTCCATACCATTGCCAAATAGTTGTTTCTTGTCCATAATTAGATCCGCTCGGAAAGCAACCAAGAATGTCATCGTTAATTTTAAGTTCACGTATTCCAAAAATATCTCTTTCAGATCCAAGAATGAGTGTTTCTAAAAAAGGATATTTTGAAAGCCATTCCAATAATGCTATTTGAGATTTATTTTTATCACCTTCTGAATTATTGTTGTTATCAAAAAATGTATATTTATCACTCCATAATTTAATTTTTTCTTTCATGGTCTTTTGTCTTTCATCTTTTATTTTATTATCTGGAATTTTAATTTTTTGATCAATATTTTGTTTACAATGCTTATTTAATTGTTCACTTGCTGATTCAAAACCAAGTTCTAGTGCTTGTTTCCAATCAGAACAAGCTTCTTCATCAGTCCCTAAAGCAAAATAGTATTTTAATACTCCACGCTCATAGTATGCTTCTCCCTGATTTGAATTAATCTTGATTGCTTGGTTATAATCTTCAAGTGCATCCTCAAATTTCATTATTTTACTTTCCGCATATCCTCT
>CAZEHW010000004.1:0-38852 GCA_964511865.1 uncultured Hyphomicrobiales bacterium
TTATGAAGTTCCAAGCGAAGTCAATTATGTTGAGGTTAAAAAAAATCTAACTCCGCCATCATTTGAACTGGAAGTTGATTTTAAAAGCGATACAATTTATGTTTATCATGACAATACTTTATTAACTTTCAAGCCAAAAACAGATGGAAAGAGAATTCTTGCATGTAAATTTTATCTTGACGGCGTTGATATCAGAACTTTTGAAAATGACAGCACCCCTGATCTGAGAGTCAAGTATTATGCAAAAAATGATGGACAATACATATTAAAAATGGAGACCTTCGTTGCTTCCGGCACCGGTAGCATTGCAGACCAACTGGATGCAGAAGGATTCGTTTTCTCAAAATCCTGGGTTTTAATTATTTGTGATTTAGATAGTTTTAAATTAAAAATTAATTCAATTAAGGAAGAAAAAGGGCGATTGAAAATCACCTGGGATAAGTATCCCGGTTTTGATTTCGTCGAGTATCGTTTTTCAAAAGCATATTCTAATGGAAGTCATCCTTTTGTATATTCAATTACAAATCAGGAACAAAACTATTTTGTTGATTCAAATTACGTAGGTGAACCATCATATTTCCGTGTAACGCTGACTATTAAAGGTGATAAGTATAAAAGTGACTTTTATAGCGATAATATTTACTTTAAGGATACAATGCCAACTCCACAATTCAGGATTTCTAAAGGGTTGGATGTGGAAATCTTCTTCAACAAAAATAAATATTACAATAACATTGGATATTACTTAATTGAAGCTGGTAATAATAATTCGATAATCTTAAAAAATGACAATCCAAAAGACACAAGCTTTATATTAAAAAAACTTAGTTTCGGTAAGGAGCAAACCGCAAAAGTATATCATTTTCCGAAAGACAGTAACGACAAGATGTCAAAAATTAATTTTCTCGCGGGCAGGATTGAATTTTATCCCGGACAAATTGACATTAATAAAGGAAATTTCTATGTCCCGGAAGGAAATTACTATTACAGATATGCCGGTAAATTATACAAGTATAGAAAATCAGATGATAAGAAAATTGATTCTCTTACTTTTTCAGATGGTACCTTAACCGATATTTCAGACAACGGTATTTATGCTGTTGTAAGAATGTCAAACACTTCAATCGCGATTTACACTCTCGAACCTTTTCAAATTATTAAATCCATTGACATTAAATCACTGGTTTGGGATTTAAATCAAATATTCCATATTGTTATATCTAATAACGGCAATTACTTTATCGAGTATTTTGACAAAGGAAATATTAATTTCAAAATTGCATATATTGACAAAAACGAGGATAAAGTAATATTTACGAATCAATTTAATGATGGACATAACGGATTATATATATCACCAAATTCCAAATATATGATATTCGATGGTGACACTAGCGTCAGGCTTTTCGAAATCAAAGATAAAGAACTGGTTGAGAAGTGGGATTTGAAAGCAAAATTGGGCAATATAAAATTAATCCAATTCCACAGGTATGATGATGAAAAAGTATTTATCACTTTTGATTTGAAAGTCCATTTAATTAACATTAGTTCACTGGTTCAGGACATTGAGTTTAACTGCCATTATGGTCATTTGAACAATATTGACTATGAGAATAATATGTTATTAAATTATAATTCAACTGGATATTTAAGTATTTATAATCTTACAAGTGGGGCACTTATTATGGACATTCCATCAACAGCTTTTATGTCAATGTATTTATATAATTATCACTTATATTTATTTTCGAGCCCTAATTATTTTAAATTAAATATTAATGAAATCGAATGAAAAAGTTTGTAACCGTATTGCTTCTTCTTGTAATTTCTTCATTAAATTCCAATGCTAAATTATCGGATTTCAAATTAAGAATGCATATTGGATGGGGCGACTATTATATGGACCTTCCAAAAAAGATATCTGAAGAAATTATTAAACTTACTCCATTCAATGACAGAATTATGTCGAATTATCCGGGATACTATAATTACAAATTTGAAATTTTATTCCCGGTTATCCGAGGATTGGATATCGGTGCTAATTTTTGCAATTTATCTGCCGGCTCACTGATTAGCTACAAAGACTATTCCGGTGAATACAGGTATGAATCATTGATTAAAGGATATTGCTTTGGCGGAACTATTAATATTCAGATATTTGGCGTTAGAACACCTTATAAAGTATGGTTTGAATTAGGTGGAGGTTTTATAAAATCATATTTCGATTCGGAAGAAAATTTAACTATTGGTAATGGCTATTCTAAAACAACCATGAAATTTGATGAATTGGGTACTTATATTCAACTTGCTATTTCTGCAACATACGATTTAGATATTGGAGAAATTGGCATTAATGCCGGTTATTTTTTTGATTTCGATCCAAGAGATAAACTAATTACCGATTGGAGCGGTTGCCGTGCATCTTTGAGTTTTTCTATGCAACCATTAAGGATTATAAACTAATTTTTTTAATTAAGAATGAAAATGATTTATCTCAATTTCTTTAGGGAAGTTCTAAAAATCAACATACTGAAAAACAAGAGAAGATTCTTATTTTTGTAGCATGAGAAAACCCCAAACCCCCGGGAAGTTAACCTTTTTATCTTTCACTTTAAAACTTGACAAACTTTAAAACTTGACAAACTTTCTACTATCAAGCTTTCTGTTTCTTCATTTCCTGATGTTCCTTCAGCACCTTTTCCTGCATATCCTTGCTCAAAGGATAGTAATGCGAAAATTCCATAGAATAGCTTGCCCTGCCGCTTGATAAACTTCTCAAAGTTGTAGCATACCCAAACATTTCTTTCAAAGGAACAAAACCGTTCAGTTTTTGTGAACCTTTACGATGCCTTCTCATTGATTCAATTCTGCCTCTACGCTTATTCAAATCACCGGTTACAGCACCTATATAATCGTCAGGAGTATTTACTTCTATTTTCATCATCGGTTCAAGCAAAATTGGTTTTGCTTTCAAAAATCCATGTTTGAAGCACATAGATGCACATGTTTGAAAAGCCCTGTCTGATGAATCAACAGCATGAAAACTTCCATCAATCAAAACAACTTTCACATCAACAATCGGAGAGTCTGCCAAAATTCCTCTTTGCAATGTTTTTTCTATTCCCTTTTTAACAGATGGAATATATTCAGTTGGTATAGCACCACCTTTAATCTGGTCAATAAACTCAAAACCTTTTCCGGGATTGGGTTCAATTCTCATTACAGTTTCGGCAAACTGACCTTTTCCTCCGGATTGCTTGGCAAATTTTAATCCTTCTTTTACTTCAATTGTCAAAGTTTCTCGATAAGCAATAGTCGGTTCTCCAACGATTGCATCCACTCCGAACTCAACTTTCAAACGGTCAATAATAATTTCTAGATGAAGTTCTCCCATACCTGAGATAATTGTTTCGTTGGTTTCTTCATCAAAACGCATATTAAATGATGGGTCTTCCATGGCTAATTTATTTAATGCCTCACCTAATTTCTTTTCTTCATTTTTATTAGGAGCTTTGACACTCATCTCAATAACAGTAGGAGGTATGAATATGTTTTCAAGATGTAATGGGAAATTCTCATCACAAAGAGTATCTCCTGTTTTGGTAAATTTCATTCCAATCAGAGCAACAATATCACCAGGTCCGGCTTCTGAGACTTCACTGCGCTCTTTTGCGTGAATTCTTAAAATTCTTCCTATTCTTTCATAAGCAATTTTAGTGGAGTTGAAAACTTTCATTCCACCGGTAAGCTTTCCGGAATAAATCCTGATAAATGTTTGCTGACCAACAAACGGGTCATGAATCAGTTTAAACGCAAGAGCGGAAAATGGCTCTTTTGATGTTGGTGCACGTAAATGTGTTTTTTCGGGATTATTTACATCAGTACCAATAATCGAACCCTTATCAATAGGTGTAGGAAGGTAATCTACTACTGCATCGAGAAGTAATCTTATACCCTTGTTCTTGTATGCCGAGCCGCAGAAAACAGGAGTTATTAATAACTTTATTGTTGCATCTCTTCCTGCTTTCATAATCAATTCCTGAGAAACTTCTTTCTCATTGATATAAAGTTCCATTATCTCATCATTGAAATCTCCAAGTTTCTCAATGAGATTAGTTCTCGCTGCAATTGCTTTTTCTTTATAATCATCAGGTATATCGGTTTCAATTCTATCAATTTCATTAAAGACATATGCTTTCATTTTTATTAAATCAATGCATCCTTTAAAATTATCTTCGCTCCCAAGAGGAATCTGAAAGGGAACAGGATTTGCATCTAAATACTTGTCAATTGAAGATACTGCTTCTTCGAAATCAGCACCTGTTCTATCCATTTTATTTATGAAAGCAATTCTTGGGACTTTATATCTGTCAGCTTGGTTCCAAACAGTTTCGCTTTGCGGCTGAACTCCGGCAACACCACAGAAAACTGCAACCATACCATCTATTACTCTTAAACTTCTTTCAACTTCAACCGTAAAATCCACATGCCCGGGAGTATCAATAATGTTGACAATATGATTATTCCATTCACAGGAAATTGCAGCGGAAGCAATCGTTATCCCCCGTTCCTGCTCTTGTTTCATAAAATCCATTGTTGCCTGACCATCATGGACTTCACCCATTTTTCTTGTTACACCGGTAAAAAAAAGCATTCTTTCTGTTACTGTTGTTTTACCTGCATCTATATGTGCGGCAATGCCAATATTTCGTATCTTTAACAAAGACATAGTATATAAACCTCTATTTTGAAAATTATAATTTTAAAGAATAATATAGACTAATGATATGTAAATAAATTGTTTATTTTATAAAAATATTTTTTACTATTCTTGTTCGTTTCTTGTTGATTTTAAATTCACTTGGATATAACTGACTGATTAATTTATATATTTTATTTTTATCCGAAAAAATTTGCAGATTAACTTCATTCAATATTTTAAATTAGTCAACGTCAAAAAATTTCGATTGGAAAATTATTTGTTTAACTTATTGATTGATTTTTATTATGAAATTACAAAACAATGAATTTGAATTTAAAGCGGAAATGAAGCAATTGCTTAATCTGATTGTTCATTCTTTATATACTAATCCTGAAATCTTCTTGCGTGAACTTATATCAAATTCTTCAGATGCACTGAATAAAATTCGATTCAGAAGATTAACTGATAACAACATAATTGACCCTGAAACTGAACTAACGATTAAAATTGAAGTGGATAAAGAAAAAAATACTTTCTCAATAGAAGATAGCGGTATCGGTATGACAAAAGAAGATTTGGTTAATCGTATTGGTACTGTTGCAAGTTCAGGCACTTTAGAGTTTTTGGAAAATTTGAAAACAAAAAACACTAAAAAGAAGAAAGACGATACTAATCAGCAAACAGCCGATAAAGATACTGCTTTTGATGGGGAATTGATCGGTCAATTTGGCGTAGGTTTTTATTCTGCCTTTATGGTAACTGATGAAATTACATTGGAGACATTATTCGCTGACCCAGATTCCAAATCATATAAGTGGATATCAAAAGGAGAAGAACGATTCACTATTAATGATAGTGAGAGAAAAAACAGAGGAACAAAAATATCATTTACGTTAAAAGAAGAGTTTAAACACTTTGCTGATGTGGATTCAATAAAATCTGTATTGCATAAATATTCTAATTTTGTAGATTTCCCGATTTATATCAATGGAGAAGAAGTTAATAAAGTAAAACCCATTTGGCAGAGAAAGAAAGATGAGTTAAAGGAAGAAGAACTTAATGAATTTTATAAGTATATTTCCAATGATTTTCAGGATCCTCTCGGGTATTTACATTTTACTATAGAAGGAAACATTAATTTTAAAGCCCTGGTTTTTATTCCACAAACAGCACCTCCAACTGTTTTCTCGGATATGATGAATAAGTCACTGCAACTTTATTCAAAGAAAATATTTATTCAGGATGATTGTTTGGAACTATTACCGGATTACTTAAGATTCTTAAAAGGTGTGGTTGATACTGAAGATTTACCGTTGAATGTTTCACGCGAAATAACCCAATCAAGCCCCGTGGTTGCAAAAATCCGAAATGTAATCACAAATAAAGTCTTGGGTTTGCTTGAAGATTGGGCAAAAAATGATAAAGAAAAATTTGAAAAGTTTCATATAACATGGAGTTCTCTCTTTAAAACGGGAATAAATTCTGATTTTACGAATAAAGAGAAAATAATTGAATTAGCGAGATATGAGACTTCTGCTCTTGAAAAAGGAAAGTTTAAATCTTTAAAAGAATATGTTGTTACAATGCAGGCTGACCAAAAGGAGATTTATTATTTGATGGGAGAAAACAGAGAGTTAATCGAAAAGAATCCCAATCTGGAATATTTCAACAAAAAAGGTATCGAAGTAATATATTTGTACGACCCTGTTGATGTATTTACTTTCCCATATATCCAGAATTATGATGGAAAGAGTATCAAGTCTATAGACAAGGCAGATATTGATATTTCTTCGGATGATGATATAAAGAAAAATGCATTGGGCGAAGAACAATGTAAAACCTTGCTTGAATTCATTAAAGAAAAATTAGGTGATAAAGTTGAAAATGTTATTGAATCCAAGCGATTGGTAGAATCACCTGTTTCCCTTGTTAGTGGAGCTTCTGCTCTTGACCCGCAGATGGAAAAAATGATGCAGTACTTTGATAAAGATTTTACAAAATCAAAGAAAATACTTGAAGTAAACACTTCTCATCCTTTGATTAAAAATTTACATAAGAAATTTGAACAAAACAAGGAAGATGAAGTTTTATCAAAGTCTATTGATTTACTTTTTGAAAGTTCAATTTTAATCGAAGGTAAGCTTGATAATCCTGCTGACTATGTTAAACAAGTGTTTGGAATGCTGGAAAAACTGAATCAGGAATAACGGTATTATTTTATTGTTCTGATTTGATTTTATAGTAATAATAAGTAAAATCTTTGTCAAATAAATATTTATCTGACAATAATTGATTTAAACTACGGTTATTCTTTATTCTGTTCTTAGCATAACTTGTAATAATGATTAATGTTTTATCCGATTTCGAAAAATCAGGGATATTATTTCGAGAATTATTCATTTTTTGTTCAAGTGAATCAATATCAATAAAGCTGAATTTCATATTCTTTTGCCAACCCAAATCAATTCCATTAAAGTAATATGTGATTTGGGGGTTGTACGTAAAGGAACCTGAACGTGAATCAATAAATACCAAGCTGTTGAGATTATCTTTATAAAATTCTTTTGCATTTTGCTCTATTTTGGTTTTATAATATGCCTTTCTTGGATTGTTATAAGCAGAAATAATCAATGTGATTACTGCAAATAAAATAATCGGTTTCATTCCATATCTTTTTGTCAGGTAAAGCAGAATAGCAATAATAATAATTGCTGATAATGTATAAACAATAATCGAATTTGAAAGTTCAAAATTACTAATCATCAGTTTAAAATTATCTCGAAAAACTTGTGAAAAAGACCAAAATGAAAAACAAATTGAAATAATAACAAATATTATTTTTTCCGGTTTAAGCTTATCATTACTAATATCACTTTCCCAAGCTTCAAACAACCCCTTTGAAATAATCAGTGATAGGAATGGTATAAGCATAATGATATATGTTTGCATTTTTGTTGCTGAAAGACTGATTACAAAAAATATTACAATAGCTGTTGAAACAAGTAAAATGATAGTTTTATCTCTCAATCCATTCTTGAATGAAAAGTATAAAAAAGGTAATGTTCCTGAAAATATAACAATTGCCTGATTCAGATAATAAAACACTCCCAGAGATTTGACATTGTTTTCAACACCCGTTGAGTATCTTTGAAGTATATGGAAATTCAAAAAATAATTTAAAAAGTTATCATTTGAGATAATCATATAAAGGTGCCAGGGTAAAAAGATAATCGAACCTGAGACAAGAAAAATCAATAATTCATTTATTATGGTTTTGATATTCTTCTTCTTTTGATAAACTAAAATTAAACTGTAAATTAATATTGATGTTGGGACAATAAGACCTACCGCTATTTTAGTCATCATAGCAAGTCCCCAAACAATTCCAGACATTACAATCACTTTTTTTGAATTGTTCTCTTCGTATTTATTAAAAAGAAAAACGGAAAACAGCATAAAAAAAGTAACAGGAATATCCATTTGGGCTTGATGACTATAAAAATAAAAAATTGGTATGAGTGATGTAATAAAAGATGCCAATAGTCCATACTTTTTTTCGCGGAAAAATAAAAACATTATTATTAATATTCCCACACTGAATATTACTGAAAATAATCTTAATGAAAAATGATTTTCGCCTAACAATGAAATGCTAATAGATGTTAACCATATAAATAGCGGCGGATGTGATGCAGAATACAAACCGCCTACTGAATTATTAGTTTGGTCAAGCCAATTACCCTGAGTCAAAATACTTTTTGCTCTGACAATATACATGGATTCATCCCATGGCTGGATTTCAGATGGACCGGTATCGGAAATATATAGAATTGAAATAAGAAATAAAATGCTTACAAGCAGATAGCTTTGTTTGGATTTTATTTCTTCAATTAATTTCATACTTGAATGTGTTCTAATAATTCACTCAATATAACAACAATATCAGATTTAACATGTATAAACTCATCAACTCCTGATGAAGAGAATTCCTCTGTTTTCTCGGCAGGATACCCTGCTATAATTATTTTTGTAAGAGGCTTAGCCCGCTTAATTAGTCTTGCCAGCTGAGGAACGAATTCTGGGTATAAATCATCTGATGAACAAAAAACAACAGTATTAAGGGATGAACCCAGAAAGTCTCTTGCGGCTTCTTCAAAAGATAGGTATGGTGATTTATATTCCGTCTCGATTCCGGCTACATGCATGAAATCCGTTGTAAAATCAACCCTTGCTTTATGTTTGCTCAGTGGTCCATAACCTACAATAAATACTTTAGGTATTGTTCCTTTTTCTTCTTTGAATTTGGTAGCTTTCTTTCTTAGTGATTCAAAAATCTCTGAAGCTCTGAACTTTGGGATTGCTTTAACAGTTAAAACCGATTGCTCACTTATTTCAATATTTGTATTTTGTTCTTCTGTCTCCGAAAAAGTAATTTTTTCACTAATGTTTGGGTATTTATTTGAACCAAGAATAACATCTTTTCTTGAAGACAAGTTTTTAATTCTTAAATCTCTTGTTTGTCTTACTTCATCTTGCGGAAAACCTGATTTTAATACTTCAATGATTCCACCCATTCTTTCAACTTCCTTAAATAACTCCCAGCTCTTTTGAGAAATTTCATTTGTAAGATATTCAATAAAGTAAGATCCTCCTGCAGGGTCAATTACTTCTTTTAAGTTACATTCTTCTGACAAAACAACTTGAGTGTTTCTTGTAATTCTATCTGAAAACTCATTGTATTTCTTTAAATCCTCTTCTGAATTTTTTTGTTTGGAGAAATCATCAAAATTTACAAGTTCAATCGTATTGCAGCCACCGATAATCGAAGACAATGTTTCAGTTGTATTCCTCAACATATTAACCCAAATATCAAGTCCGGTCTTGTTCATTTCTATGGATTTGATATATAAATTTAATTTTTGAGATTCTTCGTTTCCTCCAAATTCTTTAATAATCAAAGCCCAAAGAGTTCTCATTGCACGTATCTTTGAAATTTCAACGAAGAAATCACTCCCTGTCGTAAGAACAAAACGAATCTTTTTAGCTATTTCATCAATATCTAAGTTCTTATTGATTAAAATTCTGATGTAATATACTGCTGTTGATAATGTGAAAGCAAGCTCTTGAATAACATTTCCTCCACCTTCTCTATAGGGTGTTCCACAAATAGATATAAGACTGAACCCGGAATCTTTTGCTTTTGAAAAATATTGAATTAATCCATCAAAAATGTCTTCTACATTAGTAGAAATGGAACCTTTGCTGATGAGTTCAGCAATTATATCGGTATCAATCCCACCTTTTATTTCCGACCAGTCCATATTTTTATCCGAAAGATATTTCTCAATTGTCTTTAATAAATCAAGAGATTTGGTTCCAGCAAAAATATTCAAGGGAATTTCTTTAAGATTAATATCTTTAAAAGCCGAGTTAAAGGATTCAAACTCCAATGGAAAAAATGAAGAGATATCATCTAAATTTAAAGTAATCGCTGTTTGTCCTCTTTCAATGTTCTTTTTAGCGAAATGATTAAATTCAGATTCATCTGATGACGGAATTTTTTGAGAAATGTACCATGGCTTTGATTTATATCCTTTAAAATCTGAACCTCGTAAATAATAAGGGATACCCGGGAATTCATTTTTGTGAGTTTTAAAATTACTAATATCGTCTAAAGAAAAGAGTGGCTCAACTTTAATTCCCTCGTAATTTACAGAAGATATTTTTTCTATGGGTTTACCTTTAAGTGACCGTTCGGAAGTCTGCAGCCATTCACTTTTAGACGGTTTAATAAAATCGCCCTTTAAATTTTCAATAAAATCACTATGCTCTTTCATATTTTTGTCCAAAATAACTTACAAAATAAATAAGGCATACTGTGATAGCATGCCTTGTATAAAAATTTTATTATTAATTAAACTATTAACATGGCATCGCCATAAGCTAAAAAGCGGTAATCATTTTTCATTGCTTTTTTATATGCTTTAAAAATATTTTCCTTACCGGCAAATGCTGCTGCTAATAACAATGAAGGTGATGCCGGAGGATGAAAATTAGTAATCAAATTATTTACAATTTTAAATTCATAAGGTGGATAAATAAATTTATCTGTCCAGCCTTTGTTAGGTTTAACTGTATAGGACGTTAGAACTGATGCTTCCAAAGCTCTGGCTGTACTTGCTCCTGCAGCAAACACTTTTCCTTTTACTTTAATAGATTTATTGATTGTTTCTGCAGTATCTCTTGAGATTTCAAAGTATTCAGAATACATCCTGTGTTTTGTCAAATCTTCAACTTCAATATTTTCGAAAACTCCCTGACCAATATTCATCACAATTTTTGCAATTCGGACACCCTTTTTCTCTAATTTCTTCAACAAGTCTTCGGTGAAATGCAAACCTGCTGTTGGAGGAGCAATTGATGCCAGATATTTTTGGTTTGCAAAAACACATTGATATGTTTCCTTGTCAATTTCTGTCGGCTCTCTCTTAATATATTCAGGCAAAGGCATTTGTCCGATTCTTTCAATTATTCCAAAAAGATTCTCTTCATAACTAAACCTTACGGTTCTGCCTCTTGAAGTTGTGTTATCAATAACTTCACAGTAGAATTTGTAGTCATCAAAATATATTTTATTGCCAATTCTAACTTTTCTTGCCGGTTCAACTATTACATCCCAAATTCTGTCTTCAGATTTCAACTCTCTTAAAAGCATAACCTCAATCTTTGCATTTGTTTTTTCCTTTTTACCAAACAATCGTGCTGGAAATACTTTAGTCTCGTTCAAAACCAGGCAATCGCCCTTTTCGAATAACTTATGTATATCTTTGAATTTTATATCTTTACTGTCACCTGTTTCTTTGTTTAGCAGCATCAATTTTGATGAATCTCTGGGGTCGGCTGGGTATTTTGCAATTGAATTTTTTGCTAAAGCGTACTTGAACTCTGATAATTTCATATATTTATCTCATATTTAATAATATTTTCACAATTTCCATTTATAATAATCACAAAAATAACACATTATTAAGCCCAATTCAATTATTTTTTTATTACTTTTAATAATATTAGTCTTATGTTTTGCTTATTTTCGTTAAATTATTCTATATTCTTTAGATATTATAATGCCGTTTACTTGCAAATAATGCTCGTTTATCCCTCTTTTTAAGCTGTTCACAGATTATTTTTGTATTGTAATACATATTTCTTTAAATTTGTACAAAGTTATGTTCAATAATGTTAATAGCTGATGACATAATCTTACTTTTTTTAATTAAGAGTGAGGAAAAACTGACAAAATAACATACGGGTGGTCAATTTGCGTGTTGGCTCTGCATGATTTTATGCATTTGCTCATATAAAAAAATATGTTAAAAAAAATTGGGATTAGTATTATGTTTTATCAGCATCGAATATGGATATTAACTGCATTTTGCTTGTTATTCTATAGCAATTTGCTTGCACAAATTAAAATTAATGAGATTGTCGCTTCAAATTCCGAATCATGTTACGATGAAAATCAAAATTCACCCGATTGGATTGAGCTTTACAACGCCTGTGACCAACCTGTAAATCTTAAAGGATACAGAATATTCGACAAAAACAACTTTGAAGAAGCTTGGATTTTGCCCGATACTGTTTTGCAGCCGAAAGATTTCCTGCTAATTTTTGCTTCAGGCGAAAGCAGGAATGAGTCAGGTTATTATGTTATTGAGGCATCCGGGCATGGCATAGCGCCACATAATGCTACAGATGGTATGTGCTTTGCTTATATTCCCTTGACCGGTAATTTCGATATTTCCGTTAATTTTAACTCCCTCAGAAATTACGAATCTAATACTTATGCCGCATTAATGGTTCGCGAAAAATTGACTGAAGATTCACGCTATGCAGGTATGTTCTGCCAAAATCCCGAAAAAGCCGGCTATCTCTTCTTTTTCCGGGAAACTGAGCGTGAAAATCCATTTGTTGAATATTTTTATAACCGTGAAACAAAATATCCCGATTGCTCTGTTAGAATAACAAGAACAGGTAACGATATTACGGGATATATACTTGACGAAAAATACATTTGGTATACTAAAAACGCTTCTGTTAATATGTCAATGCAAGACGATACAGTTTTTGTTGGTATTGCACTGTCATCTGCAAACAACGATGTTCTATCAAAGCTTACTTTTTCCAATTTGGTTTTAAATGGTCTTCCTTTGAATCCAACGGATTTAAATAAAATTGAATTCAATACTTCAATAACCAGCAAAAATTATTTCTCTAAGGAAATTCATGCGAATTTCAAGTTGGACAAAGAAGAAGAAACAATTTATTTATGGAATCCCGAAGGAAACCTGATTGATAATATAGAATATAAAGAAATGGCTAATGACGTTTCCTATGGTAGTTATCCTGATGGTACTTCATCTATGAAATATTTCTTTCCGACTACTCCCGAAAATAAAAACAACAATGCTTTTTCTAGTATTGCGAAAGTTCCTGAATTTTCAAATGAAGGAGGGTGGTTCATTACTTCACAATACATAACGCTATTCTCTGAGGATATTGATGCTGAAATTTATTATACAATTGACGGCTCAGTCCCGAATAAGTCATCAATAAAATATTTAGGTAATCCAATAAGAATAGATACAAATACTGTTATCAGAGCCGGATGCTTCAAGGAGGATGCAAGACCAAGCGATGTTATTAGCAATTCTTACTTCATTAATGATTCTTCCTCTGTTCAGGTTATATCACTGACAATTGACCCATTTGACCTTTGGAATAAAGAAGATGGGATTTTAGTACCTGAAAATGTCTTTTATTCTAATGAAATTCCTGTAAACTTTGAACTTTGGAATAATGATAAACAACTTATATATGAAGCCGAGGCAGGTGCAAAAATACACGGCTGGACTTCGAGAAGATTCCCTCAAAAATCTTTCCGGCTTTATGCTAAAAGTAAATATGGAACAACTATTTTTAAATATCCTTTTTTTGGTAAAGAAGGTATGGAAGAATACGAAAGGATAATATTGAGGAATGGCGGTACTGAGTGGTGGCGAACCTTTCTAAGGGATGGTTTCTCAGCAGTTGTAACCGAACAAATGCAGAATTTGGACGGCATGGCTTTTTCACCATCAGTTATGTTCTTGAACGGCAGATTTTACGGTATTCAAAACATCAGAGAAAGAATTGACGAATCATATATTCATTTGAAATACGATGTACCTTACGAGAGCATTGATTTATTTGAAGATTGGGATGATTTGCTTTATGGCTCAAGTAAAGAATATCATGAAATGTATGATAGTGTTATGAATTATAATATGTCAAATACTGATGCCTATTCATTCATTGACAGAAATATTGATGTAGCAAACATAATTGAATATGTAGCACTTGAGATGTATTTAGCCAATATTGACTGGCCATTCCATAACTTGAAATATTGGAAATCATGGGCTTATGATAATAAATGGAGATGGGTACTTAATGACCTTGATTATACTAGCGGTAATGGTAGTTTTCCGCAATTAGACATGTTTCCTTTTGCCACTGACGGGAAAGAAATATTCTCACGATTCTTTCCAAAACTACTTGAGAATGAACAGTTTAAATATGAATTTCTTAATAGGTCAGCAGACTTAATTAATACCGTTTTTTTACCAAAAAATATGTTGAATATTTTGGATAGTTTGGCAAATATTCTAAGACCGGAGATTCCAAGACAACATGCGAAATACGACAGTTCTGCTGTAAATTGGGAGGATGAGATTTATGCCATGAGGGATTTTTTGTCAAGGAGGCATAAATATTTCCCTACACATTATGTGAATTACTTCAATCTAACCGATACATTTATAGTAACTCTCGATGTTGAACCCAAAGGTGCAGGAAAAATTAAAATCAGTACTATTATTCCTGACAGCTATCCTTGGCAGGGAAAGTATTTTCAGGATATCCCGGTTAAAATTCAGGCGATAGCAGATAAGGGATATGACTTTTCTCATTGGTTAGGAACTCAAATAAGTTCTGATACCATCACTGTTCTTTTAAAGGATTTCGAAAACTTCACTGCAGTTTTTGACAATGGAGTAATTCCGGATACAAATATTGTTATCAATGAGATAATGTATAAACCCGATAATAATATTGACACAGAAGATTGGATTGAACTTTACAACGCAGGAAAAACACTCGACATTTCCGGTTGGCGTATAAAAGATGATAATGATAATCATATCTTTTTTATACCTGATAACACAATATTCGACGAGGAAACATATTTGGTTATTTGCCGCGACACAACGAAATTTATAAATTATCATTCATCAGTTACACAAAGAATCGGCAATTTCGATTTCGGCTTAGGTGAAGATGATGTTGTATGGCTGTTGGACAAAGAAGATATTTTAATTGATATTGTTGATTATGACTTTAGAATTCCGTGGCCCACGAATTCTAACGGTACAGGTAATTCTATTGAATTAATCAACACGGATTATGACAATGAAATTGCCAAACATTGGAGAAGTTCAATCGAAAACAAAGGAACTCCCGGAAGACTAAACTCAACATTGGTAGATTCACAGGACGTATTGCCTCAATTTTCTAATTCAAAAATCACAATATATCCCAATCCTTTTTCGGAACAATCTACAATTGTACTTAATCTCGTTCAGAATGAGACTTTAAGTTTAACAATATACAATGATTTTGGCACTATGATAGATACTATAGTTAATGAAAAAGCTTTTTCTTCCGGCAAACACATTATTAGATATGTAAATGAAAATTTAAGTTCCGGTCATTACTTTTTGCATCTAAAATCGAAGGACAATATTAGTGTTCTTTCTTTTGTAGTTATCAGGTGATAATGTTATAATGATTTTGGCATTATCTTTTTTTCAAATGTCATCAGTGTAACACCTGCAATCTGGTCCATATTGTAGTACTTATACTCAGCCAGACGACCAATGAAAATGACAGAATCCTGAAGCTTTTCTGCTTCAGTAAGATATTTTTGATAAAGCTCATCATTTTCTTTCATTGGGATTGGATAATAAGGTTCGTTGTAATCCATATCATAATCCATAGGGTATTCATAAGCAATAGTTGTGAAATGATTTTTCTGATTGAGGAAATGCTTAAATTCCGTTATTCTGGTATATTGTTGGTTATTGGGATAATTTACCTGGGCAACTTCCTGAAAATAATTTTGACGTAAAGTATGATGGTCAAATCGTAAACTTCTGTATGGAAGTCTTCCGAATTTGTAGTCGAAGTAATCATCAATAGGTCCGGTATAAATCATTTTATCAAATTCAATTTCATTAATAATCTTTTTAAAGTTTTTACCCAATATTATTTCGATATTTGGGTTATCAATCATCTTCTTAAACATTGCTGTATATCCTTTGGCAGGAATTCCCTGAAATTCATCCTGAAAATATCTGTTGTCCCTGCTGATGAACACAGGGACTCTCGATGTTACTGAAAAATCTATCTGCTCCGGCTTGAGACCCCATTGTTTCGTTGTATAACCATAAAAAATATTCATGTAGATAAAATCAGCAAGTTCTTTCAAGTCGGGATTCTCAGTTTCTCTAAGTTTTAAAATTGGAATTTTTTTATCTTCCCCATAAGTTTCAATCAATATTTTTTTATATTTTTCCGCAGTTTCTTTATCAAAAACCTGTTCTATCGAATTTAAATTGAAAGGAATCGGTATATTCTTTCCGTTGATTTGTGCTAAAACCTTGTGTTCGTATGGATGCCATATTGTAAATTTTGACAAGTATTCCCAGACATGTTTCATTGATGTGTGAAAAGCATGAGGTCCGTATTTATGTATTAAAATCCCTTTTGTGTCAGGATAATCATAACAATTGCCGGCTATATGATTTCTCTTTTCGACAATTAGAACTTTTTTATTCAATTGTGTAGCTATACGTTCGGCACAGATACATCCTGCTAATCCTGCTCCAACAATAAGAAAATCATATTTCATAAATAACCCTTTTTTAGTTTTTCTTTAAAGTTTCTTTTATCTCACTAATAGTAATTGTTTTGAAAATAAAATTTATCAGCACAAAAATAAACAAAGCAATTATTCCTGCGGCAAGAGGATGCAATCCTGTTTTCATTAAGTAATATCCTGCCAAACAAGAAATAACAGCATAAGACAGTATAATAATAAAACTAAATAAATAAGTTTTTTTAATAGTCTTATATATTATTATACCCAATCCAATCATTACAGTGAATTCAGTAAAGATTGCCGTAATACCTGCACCAACAGCTCCATATTTCGGAATTAACAGCAGATTTAAGGTAATATTGACAACACCTCCTGCCGCCATAGCCCAAAAAATCTTTTTCTCATGATTCCAACTTAATAGGGGTGCAGAATATGAAACATTAATATATGCCAGTAATCCTGCAATCATTAGAAGCTGTACAATAATTACAGAATCTTTATAAGCACTTCTAAAACCCATTATCGTTATATAATCGGCGAATGTAAAAAATCCGGTTGTAATAATTGTTCCTATTAAAAAAGTCAGCAAAACATATTTACCTGTGAATTTGTGCTTGTCTTCAATCGTCAGAGACCTTGCCAACTGCGTCATGAAGGCATATTGTATTATTCCTGTTGGTATAATTATAAAAGCTAAAACCCTAAACGCAACTACATATATTCCGGTATCATAATCAGATTTCATAATTCCTAGTAAAAAAATACTGAAGTTATTGTATAGAACAGTAATGAAAATTGTAACAGCTATTGGTATAGATGAAGTCAGCAGTTTCTTCCAAAACTTAAAATCGAATTCAAGTTTAATCCAACCGTATAATTTTATATAATAAAAAAACATCCATAGCGAATTTAATAAAAGAGAACCAATTATTATTGACATAGCAAGAATAATATCACCGTGATTGTTGACGAAAATCAGCACACCAATTAAATTTAGAACACTTGTTGTTACCTGCCGGATGGCAATAATTCCCATTTTTTCAATACCCTGAAACACCCAGTTAAAAAGTATCGAATTTGCAAAAATATTCAAACCTGAAATTAATAAAACATATTTTACTTCAACAGGTTTATCGAGGAAATATGTCGCTATCAATAGGAAGAAATATAAAATCAAAGCAAATGAAACTTTTATGCTTGTAATATTATTGACATACTTTCGGATTTTGTTCGGGAACCTTGCAATTTCTCTCGGTCCAACTACATTAAATCCTAAGTCAACGATAAAAACAAAATATATTACAAAAGCTTGAGCCCACCCGAAAATGCCTAATCCTTCGGGTGTAAGCACACGGGCGAGATAAGTAAAAGTGATAAAAGCAATTCCTTTATTTGCAATTTCGGCAACAGAAAGAGACATCATATTTTTGAAAATTCTTCTGCCGGTCTCCATTTATTCGCCCCACCATTCAAGTTTCAGTTCCGGAAAAATGCAATTTCTTTTTTCTGTTTCTTCCAGATAATTTTTATCACTTATCTCAAGTTTTTCTTTGTCTTTATATTTAATCGTCAGATCACAAAGCTTGTTAAAATCCGAATGATGAAATGAAAATCTTTGCTCTGCATAATCCTTTGCAGATTGTGTATGTATTAAAAACTGCCAGTCCGATGAATGCAATAACATGAACTCACGTAATGCCTGTGTCAGAATTCTTTTTGACAATTTTGAAATTTTATTATCCTGAGCTTGTCGAAGGATGTTATCAGTTTTGCCAGTTGTTACAACTGAAAATTGCTCATAAATATCTCTCAGCCTATTCTCATTGTTATATATAACTTCCCAAGTCCATTTATTATCCTCATTACTCCAAACATCATGATTATTATTTTCACCCCATGAACCTTCGGGTAAGCTCAATACCTCAACCGGATTGATTTTGTTCAGTTGTTCGGAAGCTGTTGCCGTTTTAACATATGGTGATTTATTCAATCCCCTGATGACTGCCTGTAAAAACTCAGGTCCTTCGAACCACCAGTGCCCAAAAAGTTCAGTATCGAAAGGTGTACATAATGTTCCGAAATTCCCAGTTGTATTATGGTGATGATTTAATGTATTTTCTATATGATGTATAAAATGATTTGCCTGCAAATCTATTTTGTCTTTTGTCCAGTCGGGATGATAAAGTGTTTTGTACATCATGTCTGCTTTGCTGTCTGTTACACGCCAGTATCTCAGATTTGAACCATAGTGCTTCTTATGAAAGTCAAGATAATCCGGTTCGCCGGGATAGCCCGCTTCACCGCTCCATACCTGCATCGCAATTTTCTGATGTCTTGTGAATACTGATGCTGTCCCGTATTCCACCTTTTCGCTTGAGCTTACAATAAATGGTTTTAATGTTAAATCTTTGAATGTCCCCGGCATTGGTTTAAAATCGGGAGAGTTCTTTGCTACAAATTTCTCTTTCTTAACATCAATGAAAACCCCGATTGGATTTGCCCTGTCAGTCAAATCCTGGTCTGTAAAGAAATATTCGATTCCGTGTTTTGCTAAAAATTGCTCGATTCCCGGTCTTAATCTCTGTTGATTAAAGGGTTCAATCGGCAACAAAGATTTCCATTCGTAAGAAGGTCTGTAAGCACATTCAGGGAGCCAAATACCTCTCGGTTCTCTTCCAAAATGCTTTTTATAATTATTAACTGCCGCTTCTATTTGCAGATTAATACTTCTTTCCGAAGGTAATAGGGGTAAATATCCATGAGTAGCACCGCATGTAGCAATCTCAATTGCTCCCATATCCTGCAGTTCTTTCAAGGAATTTGTTATTGAAGAATTATAATTGAATATAAAGTTATTCTTTCTGTCGTTATACCATTCCTGCCAGTACTGAGCAAGATATACCTGATGTGCATCATATCCCCAATCCCTGAATCTTTTTTCGTCAATTTTCGCCCAACTGATTTTTTCATCACAATATTTCTTAAAAATTTCTGGATAATCAGTATTTGACAATTGTTCGCATAAAACAGGTGAAATATCCAGTGTAACCTTAGGATAAATATTATCTTTCAACAGTTCATGAAACTTGTTCAAAATTGGTATATAACATTCGGCAACAGCTTCGTTTAACCAATCAACTCCGTGTGGTCCCGTTCCGTGGTTCAATACCCATGGAAGGTGTGTGTGTAATACCAAAACAAAATTACCCGCTTGCATTCATTATCCTTTTTTAAGTATTAAATTGCAATAAATAACAAATATAAAAAGAAATTAGTGAAAAATATTTAAATTTTCCATTATTATAAATAGAAAGATTTTAATTATTGTGTAACAAGAGATTGAATTTTAGAAAAATAGTGCACTAAGTATTTAACCAAGTGCACTAAATCGAAATTTCAAAGAATCTCCCCGCGGTGTATAATTTAGGAATTTTAAATTCAATTCTGCACCGAAAGCGGAGGGGAATTTACCCAAAGAGATTAAATTTAATCAAATTAAAATATTTCTCCCTTACCCTTTTTCCCTTCTTCCCTTCTTCCCTTTTCCTTTCTCCTCTCTCCTCTCAATTCACCTTTGGCGGTTCGTCAAATCCCGGGAACATCCCTCTTGATTTATCATGAGCAATCTCGCCAAACTGATGCTCGAATTTAGCAATGTTTTCTTTCAAAGCATTTAAAAGCATTTTAGCATGAGTAGGCGTCATGATAATTCTTGCATGTACTTTTGCTTTAGGTACTCCGGGCAAAATTCGGGTAAAATCTATTACAAATTCTGCGGCAGAATGAGAAATAATTGCCATATTTGAATAAATACCTTCTGCTTCTTTTTCACCCAACTCAATATTTATTTGCTGTGGTTTCGACATTTCCGGTCTTTTGTCAGCCATGATTTTTGTCCTTTATTTATTTGTTATTTAATATATTTTTGAGCTTCCTGGCATGCCCTTGTTGATTTTGGAGATTGCATATCTCCAAGAATTTTGCACATCTTCAGCCAATAGGCTTCCTTCTCGTTATCAGGAAGAGCTTGTTCAAGTCTTTCCAAATCATCAACTATTGAATTGAGGTCATCTTTAGTATTCATCCCTAAATTATTTAGACCATAGTATAAATTAGCAAGCTCGCTAAGCACCTGTAAATCATTTCTGTATTTCTCACAGGACCTTGACTTTTTGAAATATTCAGCAGATTTAATCAATAATGGTTTATATTCTTCAGGATTTTCTTTGTAATTTTTATCCTTGTCTTTTTTATCTTCCTGTTCCTGAATTATTTTAACGGCTTTGTTTTTATAAGCGGCAGCAATATTTCTGTTAACATCGCAGAATTCAGGATCAATTTTCAACGCCTTCTCGTATTGAGTAATCGCATCATCGTATTTATTTAATCTCATAAATAACTCACCATATTGTGCAAGGTAAAATTTATTGTCAGGTTCTTTACCAACCAAATTACCAATTTCAACAAGTGCTTCCTCGCTTTTACCTTGAGCTTCGTACAAGTTAACAAGAAATCGATTAGCGTCAATATTTGTCGGGTCAAGTGTAGTTATCAATTTTGTATAGTCTTTGGATATATTCAGATTTTCATTTATTCCTTCTGCTTTTTTAGCAGAATCAAGTTTTTGGTTATCTCTTATGGAAATGGCTATATTGAAATAATGTTCAGCTAAAGTTGCAAATGGACCAATGTTTAAAGTTGTGAAATTCTGTTTTTCATTATCAAGCCATTCTGCCGGTGGATTAACTCTCCAACCTTCGACGATAAATTCTTTCTTTTCATCCAATGAATAATAAATGTAAATAGGTTTTTCCATATCGGAATAAGTGTCAGTTAATACAGAATCCTCTCCCAACATTTCACCATTTGAACGAACTGGTTTCCCTAATTTTGAAATTAAATCCTTACGGGGCATCATTAAGAAAACTTTTACAGCTTTTGCCCAATCAATTTCGTTTTTAAGTTTAGTCGTATAAGTTTTATAGATTTCAATAGTTTTTTCCTGATTACCAAGTTCTTCATAAGCTCTTCCTATTAATCTCCAGAATTCAGCATTTTCAGGTCTGAGCATTAATGCTATATTGAAATTTTTAATTGCAGTATCAAGTAATAATTTGTCTTGATTACTAAAAAAATCATTAAACTGCGTTATTCCGGCATTATATGCTGAAGTCCAAATATAAAACTTAGTGAGTGGTATCTGTTGCTTGGTCTCAGGTTGGAGAGTCGTTTTTTCAGCTTCTAAAATATACTTAGCTGCTTCTTCAATCTTATTTAATTTCAATTTAGCTCGGGAAAGCAAGAACATTGCTTCACCGTTTTTAGGATTTTTTACTATTTCCTTAGAAGCAAACTCTTCAACTTTTTGCCAATCGTTGTTTCTTACAGCAAGTCTGGCTGTCGTCATTTCAGGTGATGCACATTGAAAACCCTGGAACAAAATTGCACCTGCCATTAAGAAAACTATTAGAATTAAATATCTTTTCACATCTTTCTCCCAATTTATTATAAAAGTTAATATTCCAATGATGTATAAATTCAATAAAAAGTTACAGATTTATTAAATATTTACAAAATTAATCAATTCTGTTTAGCTAACAAATCTAAGAATAATTTTAATAAAAACAAATTGATTAATTTAAAATTTAGTAATAAATACAGCTTTATTTTATATTATTAGAATTGTTTTGATTTATCTAATTGTTTTAAATAACAATTGGATAACAACAAATACATCTGAAATTATCCTCCATGATAATTCTTTGAGACATTTGTATTTTAAAAATTAGATATACAATAGACCAATTCTTTTATTCAATAATGAAAATAATTCAATAAAACCATAAATGAATTTACCAGCCTTTGCTTGCTATTAGGTCTTTCATCGTATCTTCCATTTTTTGATCCATAATGACCATTTTGTTTGCTTCGGCGGTTTTAATTTTTTCGATCAATAAATTGATATCAACAGGTTTTTCAATCAAATCCAAAGCTCCGAGTTTCATTGCCTTAATACCTTTGTCAACAGTAGCATGTCCTGTTAAAATAATAACCTGCATATCAGGATGGTCTTTTAGAATTTCTTTTAGGACAGTCAAACCATCCATATCTGGCATTTGTAAATCGAGGATGATAGCATCGAAATTTTCTTCTTTTACTTTGTCCAGTGCTTTTTGAGGTGTCAAAGATGTTTGTACACTCATCCCGCGGGTTTCGAGACGTTCCTGAAGAACCTCGACAAAATCTTGTTCGTCATCTACCAATAAAACTTTCTGTGCCATTTCTTGCTCCATTATTTATATTAAATACTTATTACCAACTTCAAACTCTTTTTGTCTTGACCAAGAATTATTTCTCCGGGCAATGTTTCCAAAAGCGAATTAACATTTAACATAAAAGTTTCGAAACTTTGTTCATCAAAAGAATCTTCTATTAATTTAAAATTAATATAATTAAGTTTATTGTCAAAATTAATTGAAATATTTAAAATATTTTCACGATTAATTGATTTCAAAGAAAACTCAAAACAACTCCAAATCAAATACTGAAACACAAATAAATTTGTTCTAAGTTTATAATTTTCATCACGATTTTCTATTTGAATTTTAAGACCTTTCATTTTGGCAATTCTATCAAATATCTTTGACATATATTCAATTACGTCGAAAATAATAAATTCCGTAGAATCATTATCAACACTATGAGCAAATTTGTTAAGCCGATTAATAATGTCATTTGCTCTTGTAATTTGATTCTCAATTTTTGATGCAATGGTATTAAGCCGTAGCGGACTTAAAACAAAGCCTTCTTCTATCATACCTGAAATATCTTGAAGAAGACCCGCATTTTCATTAATAATTGCTAAAACATTCTTTATTTCATGTGAAATGGAAGCAGTAACTTTTCCGCTGAATTTCAAAGACTCAAGAGAATAATATTCAGTATCATGTTTATTGTTGTTCATTATAAAGCTCCTGTAAAATTTTTACCAGTTCATTTATATTGATTGGCTTGATAAGATAATATTTTTCGCCGGTTTCAGTTAACCCTGTTTCATAATCATCTTCAGAACCATGACCTGTTAAAAAGATAAATTTCATTTTGTTAAATTTATTCTGCAACTCCTTCTTGATATCAAAGCCGCTGGTACCGGGCATTTTAACGTCTATGACGGCTATATCGAATTCAATCTCTTCAGCTAATGCCAAAGCGGCTCTTCTATCAGTAGCCCATTCAGCATCGATACTTCTAATGATTAGTCGTTCAGCTAATGTTGAAACGAGTTCTTCTTCATCATCAATTAATAATACTTTCATTAATCATCATCTCCAAAATGATTTTGTTCAAATTTTACAGGTAAAGTTAATTTGAAAATTGTACCTACATTCAATTCACTTTCCACGGTTATGCTCCCACCTAATTCTTTTAATAATGTATAAGTAATTGATAGTCCAAGCCCTGAACCACCGGTTTCGTTCTTCGTTGTAAAAAATGGTTCAAATATCTTCTTTAAATTTTCAGGAGGAATACCACATCCATTGTCTTGAATTCTTATCTGAATTTCGTCCTTATCATCAGAGACTTCAATACTAACATTCAGGATTCCATTTTCTAACATTGCAGCAAAGGCATTATTGATTAAGTTTAATAATATTTGCTGTAATTTACCTTTATCACTTTGTATGAGTGGTATAGTCTCTGGAATATCTAAATTAATTATGATAACCCTGTGTTCAGCTTCTTTATCTAAAAATCCTAAAACATCTGTAACAATTTCCTTGATATCGACATTACTAACCATTACTTCTTTGTGTTTTGCAAATCTCAGTAATCTTTTTGTGATTTTCCCGCATCTTTCTACTGAAGATAAAATAATTTCAACATTTTTAAGTAACTTATCATCATTTTTATAAATTTCCTGAATTTTAAATTTATCTTCAATCAGTCCGGCTTTTTCATTAATAATTGCAAGAGGATTGTTTATTTCATGGGCAATATTAGCCGCTAACCTTCCAATGGATGCCATCTTGTTAGCATGTTCTGCCATCTGCATATTTTTAATTCTTCGATTATCAGTTGCTCTTAATCTTCTGATAAAAAATGTTGTAATACCAACTATCCACAGTAAAATAACAACAATACTTATTATTAAATATTCAATCAGATTAATACTACTTTGTTTCCATGGCTGTGAAAATTCCTTACTGTCCTTAACAATCATCAAAATAAAAGGTGTATCTTTTAGATAAATATATCCGATAATCAATTCTTCTTTTTCATCAATAGGCTTAGTAATAATTTTTGTTTCTTCACTGCGTTTAGGGACATCGAGACTGATTCTATTAAAAACTTTTCCGAAATATTTTGATGGAGTTTGTAAAATTCCCCAATCATTAATTATAAAGGCGTCCCCTTTTTCACTTATCTCCAATTGGGATAAAATATTGATAAATCTTTCCTCAATTGTTGCTCTTAAAAGAAAATAATCACCTTCCTTCATTGTATGTTTAATAACAATTGCCAAATGAGGAACATTTCTATATCCTAAAAAAACATCAGTAATGAATTTATTTTCTTCACTTGCTTTTTTAAACCACAACTGTTCTTTGTAATTTCTTCCGGCTAAATTATAGGGTCCGGAATAATTTATTTGAATTCCGCTTGAATCTATTAAACCAAGGTCAGTGAATCCACCATATGTATCTTTCAAATTTTGGAGGAGAATGTCTAATTCGTTTTGATTTTTTAATTCCTGGAAGCTATTATTTGCAATAATAAAATCAAGGGCATATTTTCGTTCATCAAGGAAAAAAGACACGAATCTCGAAGTGTTTGAAGTCAAATGCGAAGTTTTCATTATTACTTCAGTCTCCAAAGCCTTTTGTGTTACCTTGTAATCAATAAATGCAAAAAATAATAGAGGAATAATCGCAATAAAAGCCGAAAGTAAAAAAATTACAATCCATAGTTTCTTAAAGTTAAAGAGATTCTTATTGCTGTGTGCAATATCATCAAAGTTCTTTGAGAATAATATTTTAAATTTATGAATTAGTGACATACATTGTTAATTTTAAGAAACTTAATAAATCTATTTATTTTGGATTTTCTCATAAGCACTTTTCATCGTATCACTAAGCAATTTAATATTAACAGGTTTTTGCAGGTAAGCGAAAGCACCAAGATTCATACAAATTTCTTTGTCTGCTTCGCTACCGTGACCTGTTAAAATAATTACTTGTATATCAGGTTTGGTTTCCTTAACCTTTTTAAGAACTTCAAAACCATCCATTCCCGGCATTCTCAAATCCAGAACAATTACTTCGGGTTCTTCGTCATTTATTAATTCGATTGCAGATTGACCATCGTAAGCTATTGTTGAACCTATATTTCTTATAAGTAATCGTTCCGATAAAGTTTGAACAAACTCCCTTTCATCATCAACAAGCAATACTTTTTGAGGCAAATCAAAATCGAATCTTCGATAAATATCGGTTTTGTAGTATCCTTTTCCTACTCTTGTTTCTATTGAGGTTACTCCATCTATTTTACCGGCTATCTCTTTCAATTCGTCCTCCAGTTTATTTAAGAATAAAACATTTTTATTAATAATTAAAGTTACCATTCCGTCTCTGGCTAAAACATCTACAATAAGCCCATTGCGGGATAGCTCAAATTCTACTTTAGTTGATAGTATAAAATCTTTCTCAGCTTTAAGAGATGTGCGTGTTGGCTGTAAAACACTACTCTCAATATTGTCCTTAACCAGTTCGACGATTTCATTCATTTCCATTTTGTCGACGGGGATAATGATATCATAAAGTTCGGTTTTCCAAGGGTCGGTTTCCCTGAAGATTGAATGTGTCCAAAATGCTTTTCTTGAATCCGACTCATGAATTATCTTATCAATAGTTTTTTCTTCAATGTTTTTCATTTTAGCCCGCTGTACACGAAATTTTTTGTCGGCAATAAGGCAAATTCTTAGTATATGGGATATCTCGCGAGGAATGAGATGTGCAATATACCCACTATATATGATATCATGTTCTACAATTTCATTGGCTACAGCCAATTTCAGGGAAGCCAAAGATTTTTCACGATCATGAGTGAATGTATTAAACATAGAAATTTTATCGGATAATGATTTTCTAATTTTCTCATTAGACATACCTGACAGTTCTGAAGCCCGATTAAGTATATATTGATCATTACATATTTTGAATCCGGTCTCATCAGCTAACTTATTTACAACATTATCTTCATTACAAAATTTCCCCGAAAAAATTGAAATCACTGACATTTTAAGACTCCTGAATTAATTCTTATAAATTTTCATTAAAGGACAATCTTTTTCCATGCTATCAATATGAGCAACATTATAAACTCCTAAAATAGCTTTTTCCATTGTTGGAAAAATGTTTTCAGAACCAATGTTCTCTAGTAAATGGGTTCGTTTGCACAAATCCATAACTGTTTCGTTAACGCCACTGAAGGCAATGCCTAAACCGGCACTTCTCACTCTGTTGATAAGTAATGCTAAGGCTTCTTCACCTGATGCATCCATATCATTAATACCATTACAAACGATTATAAGATATTTCAATTTTGCTTTTTGTTTAATTTTTTTATTAACCTCATCTTCAAGGTAACTTGCATTAGCGAAAAACAAAGGACCTTCGAACCTTATCAGTGAAATGTGTTCGCATTCACAAAGTTTATGTGTTTCACTGTCTCTAAGAGATTCGTCGTCATGACGGGCTAATGTCGAAATTTTTGGTCGCATACTGTTGTACAAAAATACACCAATAGAAAGAGCAACACCCAAATAAATCCCATTCTCCAAATGTGGAGCAACTGCTAAAGTTGTAACAAATGTTATTACTGATATAATACCATCATACCATTTTGCTTTCCATGCATGTATAAAACCGCTAACGTTAATTAAACCAATAACAGCCATCATAATTATGGCAGCCAATACAGATTGAGGAAGATGATATAGCAATGGTGTGAAGAATATTAAACTGACCACTACCATCAAGCTTGTTACCACACTTGACATTCCTGTTACCGCACCGGTTTGAAGATTAACAGCACTTCTGGAAAATGAGCCTGAAACAGGATAGCTTTGACCAAATGAACCAATAATATTTGCCAGCCCTTGACCAATAAGCTCCTGGTTAGGATTTATTCTTTGGCCTGTTTTTGAAGCCATTGCTTTAGCAATTGCTATTGCTTCCATAAATCCAAGTAAGGAAATAATAATTGCGAAAGGTAAAAATTTAAAGATAATAGATAAATCCAAAGCCGGAATTTGAATTTTAGGTAAACCGGCAGGAATATTACCTACAACAGCTCCACCTCCCATAACAATTAAGGAATCGCATTTCAGATTCTTGTTGCCGACTTTAATTCTCCAAATCTTTTCATCACATGTCAAACCTTCACTTTCTTTGATAACATCTGATGATTTATCAGGATGAAAGAATTCACTTTTTTTGCTATAATATCTTTTTAGTTTAACATCTCTTAATTCTTTTTTTAATTTTGCAAAACGCATTTTGTTTTCTTCAATTCTGAACTCTGTTCTGGTTTGAGCATGGGTTGCTTCTAACAAATCGACATTATTTATTCCTTTGGTGTTTAATTCTTCAATATGTTTATTCCTTTTTGTCAGCTCTTTTCCCAATATATCCAAGGTATCAACAATATGTCCAAATCTCAATATTTTTTGCGATATTTTTTCTGATTGTATTTGATTTAAATTTATTGTTCTGTTGTCTTCCAAACCTATGAAATATGATATTATCGTTGTAACTAAAACAGCTATAAGAACATATGGTATCCTTGGATTAATCCTCTTAATTAAGTACATTATTAACATTGCAGATAGTCCAATCAATAATGTAGGAATATGGGTATAGTTGATTGCAGATTTAACAACTTCTATTATCGTTTCGTAATGATGAGGAGCGCTATCAACATAAACCCCAAAAATTTTGGACAACTGGGATGTTGCTATTATGATGGCAGCAGCATTAGTAAAACCGTTAACAACAGGATGAGAGAGAAAATTAATAATAGCACCAAGTCTCAATATTCCTAATAAAAATTGAAAAACACCGATTGTAAAAGCAAGAATAATCGCATAAGCAACAAATTCATTGCTTCCCTGAGATGCATAAGGACCTAATGATGCAGCAGTCATTAAAGAAACTATTGCTACAGGACCTGTTGCAAGTTGATGACTTGAACCGAATAATGCGGCAATCATAGGAGGTAAGAATGATGCATATAAACCATAATAAGCAGGTAATCCGGCAAGTTGTGCATAAGCCATTGATTGTGGAATTAATACCAATGCAACAGTCAAACCTGATGTAAAATCATTTTTAAAATGGTTCTTGTTATAACCTTGGAACCACCTAAGGAAAGGTAAAATTCTATTAATTTCCATATTTTCCTATACTATCTTGTTACAGAATTAAGCTAATTTAAGGAAAATATTAAGATTTTTGGTGTTTATACTTTATTGTGTATAATATAATGTTGTTATATTACAAATGAATCATTAATACTATTACTTTATCATCCCTAAGAACATCTACATTTATCGTTTGCCCCGGTTCAAGCTTATTGAGTCTTGCCATGTATTCATAGATGTCTTTTATCGGTTTGCCGTCAATGGCAATTATCCGGTCACCTTTTAGTAAACCACCTAATTCAGCGGGACTGTCTTTGCTTACACCTGCTACACCAACTCCCGTTTTTTCGGAGTCACCAAACTCAGGCATAAAACCAAGTGTTACTTTATATCTTCCTTTTTCAGAACGTGTTTTTGGTCCAGCTTCGGTGAATGTTAATTGAATTTCTCCTACCGCCAAAAACCATACAATTTCTGAAATATAATCAAGAATAAGTTTTTCGCCTTCAAGGTTGATTTTGTTAATATCATCCTCTGGTTTATGGTAATCTTCATGAGGTCCTGTCGAGAAGAAAAATACAGGAATATTTTCAGCATAAAATGGTGCATGGTCAGATGCTCCAAAACCTTGTGCTGATTTTGAGAGTTTAATATTACTGTCTTTAAAATAATAATCAAGTAGTGAATCAGCTTCTATTGATGTTCCTGTTCCTCCTACCAAAATAGTATTGTCATCCTTCAATCTTCCTAGCATATCGAAATTAAACATTGCCCTAATTTTTTTAATATCAACGGGTGAATTTTTAATAAAATATGTTGAACCCAATAAACCCATTTCTTCTGATGAAAAAGCAATAAAAATAATATTTCTCTCAATTGCAGGGAAGTGTGAGGAAAGTAAGGAGAATGTCTTAAGTGTTCTCGCCAATTCAATAACTCCTGCCACTCCTGATGCATTATCATCGGCTCCGTGGTGAACCGCAGTAGTGTCAGGTTTTCTTGAGCCGGAACCGGGACCGCCAATACCTAAATGGTCATAATGTGATCCAATAACAATGTACTCATCGCTTTTTTTAGCTGAAGGAAGAATTCCAATCACATTTTGAGTTTGTGATTTCTTTTGTATTACTTCTGTATTTGCCTCGACTTGAACTGATAATTCAAAACTGTTCGGCTTTTGATTTTTGTTTAGTTCCTTCTCAAGTTTTTCGATTGTCTTGTTAGTATCTGAAATAATCTGATTTGCTAAAGACCTGGTAATATTAATAACCGGCAAGTTAGATCTTGAGTCCGATTTATCATAGTTGAGGGACAATAACTCATCCTTCTTATTTAGATTTATACCTGCAATAAATAATACTCCCTTCGCTCCTTTATCTTGTGCTGTTAGAACCTTAGAACGGGCTTCACTGTAATTAGAAAAACGGCTGTCGGATTTATCCATTTCAGGGTCGCCTAACAGCATCATAACCCATTTACCTTTTACATCAACATCTGAATAATCATTCCATTTTAAATCATTCTTATCAATATCAAATCCATAACCGATAAAAACAACTTCAGCACTTAGATTTGCATTACCTGTAAAAGAAAACGGTGTGAAATCTTTATTTAATGAGACAATTGTGGTACCAAATTTTAAGTTATTATTGTTGGTAGCTTTTACTTCCGTTATTACCTGAAAATATTGGAAATAATTATCCGCCATTGGCATCAATCCAATAGCTTTAAATTGCTCTCTAATATATTCAGCTGCTAAATCAGCACCTTTTTCACCTGCTCTTCTTCCCTGAAATTCTTCGGAGGATAAAATTTCAATATGCTTTTTAATGTCCTCAATTTTTATTTCTTGAGATTGTAAATTGATTACAAAAAATAATATAAGGAGGATCGTCACACTGAGCTTGTCGAAGTGTGAGTTATTTATGTTTGATATTTGATAACGATTTTTCATATAAATAGAATTAATTTTAACATCTGTTCTGTTAATAAATACTTAATGTCGAATACTTAACCAAAATATTACCTTACTTCTCATCAACAAACGCCGAGGGGCACATCTTGGATATTACACAAATATCACATTTCGGTCTTCTTGCGATGCAAACCTTTCTGCCATGATTGATTATGTAATGAGTGAAAATTCTCCATTCTTCTTCAGGAACAATTTGATTCAGCACTCTTTCAATTTTTTCTGCATTTTGTGTTTCAACAAGTCCCAATTTGTTAGATAAACGAATTACGTGAGTATCTACGACTATGCCTTCAGCTTTGAAGCAATGACCTAAAATAACGTTTGCTGTTTTTCTCCCAACTCCCGGGAGTGACAGGAGTTCATCCATTGTTCCCGGAACTTGTCCGTTATATTTTTCTATCAGCATTTTCGATGAATCCTTGATTTTTTTTGCTTTTGCCTTGTAGTAACCGGTAGAAAAAATTGCCTGTTCAAGTTGTTCATGAGAAACTTTTACAAAATCCTTAGGAGTTTTATATTTATTAAAGAGTTTTTCAGTTACCATATTCACCCTCTTGTCGGTGCATTGAGCAGACAGTATTGTTGCAACCAATAACTGAAAGGGATTTCCAAACTCTAAAGCAATATCAGCTTCAGGGTATTCTTTAGCTAAAATCTTAGTTATTTTTTTAAGACGAGTCTTCTTTTTACTCAGACTTTCCAATCTTCTTCCTCAATATAAATGAATAAAATGCAAAAATATGATTATGTATTGAGTTAAGAAAATAAAACAAAAAATAAAAATCTTTTCATCTTATCAACGTTATAATATTCTATAATTATTAAAGATTGAATTAAAGAAACATTTATGGAATTATTGGAGTTTTGGACAATTTGCTCTGCTAACAATATTGTTATGGACAGAGAGCAAATGAAATTAATCGAAAGGTATCGAGATGAATTGAAATACTGGAATAGTAAAGTCAATATGATATCAAGGCAAGAGGAGGATGAAATTTTAGAAAAGCAAATTTTACACTCCTTGTCCATATTAAAATATATTGATTTAAAAGTGAAGGCAAGATGTTTGGATATAGGTACCGGAGGAGGTTTACCGGGGATACCGTTAAAAATCGCAAGACAGGATATTAATATGACGATGATTGATTCAATCCAAAAGAAAATTAAAATGACTGAAATGTTTGCAAAACATACAGGATTAAAAAAAATAGAAGCTTTTTGTTCAAGAGCAGAAACAATGGCAGAACAAAATAAATTCGTTAATTCTTTTGACTATATTTTTGCTAGAGCTGTTAAAAAGATTAATGTAGTATTGAATTGGATTAACCCATTGCTAAAGAAAGATGGCTCTGTTATTTTCATGAAAGGTGGAAATTTAAAGGAAGAAATTGATGAAGCAAAAAAATATTATTCAAATTTGGAAGTCCGTGAAGTTGGAATTAAAATCAATGGTTTCCCTTGGTTTGAAGAAAATGAAAAGAAAATAATTATATGTTCAAACTTAATATGAAAAGAATTTTTAATATAAATTTAATATTGGCAATAATACTTACTTTGATTCAGATAAGTCCTTTATCTGCTCAAAAGGAGAAAGAAAACAACTTGTTCCAATTGGTTCGTGTGAAATATTCCGGTGGCGGAGATTGGTACAATGACCCTACCGGTGATGTAAATATGATGAAATTTCTTGCAAAAAATACAAATATTAAAGTAAATCCTATCTACAAGTTTGTTGATTTATCTTCCGATAATTTGTTTATGTATCCTGTCCTTTTTTTAACAGGGCATGGAAATGTAAATTTCTCGACACAGGAAGCAAGAAACTTAAGGGCTTATTTGGAAAATGGCGGTTTCCTGTATATTGACGATGATTATGGATTAGACCCTTATATCAGAAAGGAAATGAAGAAAGTATTTCCTGAACAGGAATTTGTAGAATTGCCATTTAATTACGGAATTTATGATATCCAATACAAGTTTCCAAATGGTCTCCCCAAAATACATAAACATGATGACAAAGCTCCTCAGGGTTTTGGGCTTTTTCATAATAAAAGATTATGTGTTTTTTATGGTTTTGAATCAAATATAGGGGATGGCTGGGTTGACCCGGATATCTACAATGACCCGGAAGAAAGACGTCAGACAGCATTTAAAATGGGAACAAATATTATTGTTTGGGCTTTAACACATTAAGATAAAAAAATGACCGAATATACACTTAAATATAATGAATTAGTAAGTAAAATCAGGAAAACAAGAAGAAAAGAAAGTCAATTACTTCTACTTACAAGTTTTCTGAATGTGTTTTCTGTTTTATTAATAGCATTATTGGTTGCAAGTAGCATTGAACTAATTGCATTTGGTGATAATACTTTTAGAACAACATTAGCCTTAATCTTAATACTGATAGGATTAACAGCATTTGTCTACCTTGTAAGAACTCCCTTACTTCGTTTTGCCGGTATAAAATACAAACCGACAATTGAAGAATTTGCCCTTAGAATTGGTGACTTTTACCCGGATATCAAAGATAAAATATGCAATGTTCTCCAATTAATATCGAAATTTGACAAAAAAGACAAAAGACCTGACAACACATCAAAAACTTTAACTTTAGCTGCATTCAGCACAGTTTCCCAACAAGCTTTTTCAAAAGATTTTGATGTTGTAATTCAAAAAAAAGATTTTAGGAAGTCTCTTATATATTTTGCTTCATCAGCTATTTTAGTTATGATGCTGTTTTTCATCTTCCAATCTTCGTTAGGAGCATCGCTATATCGGATAATTCATTTTAATAAATCTTTTATCCCACCGGCTCCATTTACTTTAAGTGCTGAACCTAAGAAAGCAAGTATTTTAAGGGGCAATAAAACCATTATTGGCATTAAATCAAAAGGGCGTTCTCCTGATAAGATAAAATTATTTGTAAAAGAAGCAAAGCAAAAAGAATATGATGAATATATCATTACAGAGGATTCTATTGGGTACTTTTCTTATGAATTTGCCTCTTTGAAAGAGGGGATATCATTTTATGCTGAAGCAGACTGGTTGAACACTAAAGTCAGGTCAGATACGGGTTTGATTAACATAATTGAGCGACCATTTGTTCGTTCTTTTAGCGGAACAATTGTATTTCCAAATTATACAAAAATGTCTGCTAAAAAAATTGATGAGCAAAATGCAAATGTATCTGCTTTGAAAGGAAGCAGAGTTAATATTAATTTAATTGCTAATAAAGATATTAAATCTGCAGAAATTGTATTAGAGGTTAGCAAAAAAATTTCCGGATTTGATTCAATTCAAATTGCTTCAAATTCTAATCAAGATTTAGTCTCAGGAAAAGAACTCATAGACACATTACATTTTAAAATGAAAACCAGTGGCAGAAAAGCATTTGGTAGTTTTCCTGTTACTGCTTCGGGTTTCTATTATTTAAAGATAAATGATTTTTCCGGAAAAGAAAATGAAGACCCAATTAAGTATTCTGTTGTCTCGCTTAGCGACGATTATCCTACTATTTCTTTAATTGAACCATTACTTGATGTACAAATTGATGATAATGCATTATTACCAATTCGTGTAGCAATTGGGGATGATTATGGCTTTACGAAACTGAAACTACATTATAAGCTTCTTCAATCAAGATATTCATCTCCAATGCAGGAATACAAATCTTTCAATATTCCTCTATCATCAAATGAGTTAGCTATTGAAATCCCTTATATTTGGGATTTGAGTAATTTTAAAATTTCACCGGATGATATTTATGAATATTATATCGAAATTTTTGATAATGATATTGTTGGTGGTCCTAAATCTGCAAGGACACAAACATTAATGGTGAAGTTGCCTTCTCTGGAAGAAGTTTTGAATCAGGTTGACAAAGAACAGGAAAAAGTAGAAAAAGAACTTGAGAATGTTCTTAAAAAAGCGGAGAATGTTAAAAAAGAACTTCAAGAGCTTAACCAGGAATTGCTGAAAAAGCAGGATGCAAAAAACATTGACTGGAAAGACAAGAAAAAAGCTGAAGAAATAATGAAAAAGCAGGAAGAAATCCAGCAAAAGTTATCTGATATACAAAAGAATATTGAGAAAATGACTAACAATTTGCAGGAAAAAAATGCTATTTCACAGGAAACTTTAGAAAAATACATTGAGCTTCAAAAATTGATGAATGAAGTCAATTCACCTGAGCTTAGGGACTTACAGCAAAGTCTTGAAAAAGCTATGAAACAAATGACTCCTGAACAAATTCAGGAAGCTATGAAGCAAGTTAAATTCGATGAGGAGAAATTCCGTAAAAGCATTGAAAGAACAATGAATATTCTGAAACGTTTGAAAGCAGAACAAAAAGCAGATGCTATCAAAAAACAGGCAGATGAATTAACCGAAAAGCAAAAAGACCTGGAAAAACAGGCTGATAATACTAATCCTGAAAATTCACAAAAAAGGGAAGAACTTGCTAAAAAACAAGAAAATTTGAAAGAAGACTTCAAAAAGATGGCTGATGAGTTAAGGGAACTCGAAAAGCTTATGAAGGAGCTTGCTGATATGCCCAAGGAGGAATTGCAGGATGCAAAAGATGCTCTAAATGAGAATTCTACTCAAAATGAAATGAATGAATCAGAGCAATCCATGAAGAACGGTGATATGAAAAGTGCTAAAAAGTCACAGCAAAAAGCTGCATCCAATATGAAGAATTTTTCTAATAAAATGAAAAATCTTAAAGATAAAATGCAGGAAAAAGGCATGAAAGAAGCAATGAGACAAATGCAAAAAGCAATATCCGATATGCTCAAACTATCCGAATCGCAGGAAAAAGTAAAAGATAAAACACAATCCTCAGATTATAATTCAACTCAATTGCGAGAATTACTGTCTGAGCAGGCAAATGTCAATCAAGCACTTACAAATACTATAAATGGATTGTCTGAACTTTCTCAAAAGTCATTTGCCGTTACTCCCCAGATGGGCAAACAATTAGGAGATGCTTTAAAAAACATGGACAATGCTTTGAAGCAAATGAATGATGGTAATACTGGAGGTGCATCAAAAAGCCAGACAAACGCTATGTCTTCAATGAATCAGGCAGCTTTAAGCATGCAAAGTATGTTAAGCCAAATGCAAAAATCCGGTTCCTGTTCAAATCCAAATGGTAGCGGGGACGGACAGGAAGGTCAGCAAGGTTCAGGACAAACTCCAATGATGAGTGCTGATAACTTTACTCAGCAATTACAGCAATTGGCTAATGAACAGCAAGGTTTGAATAGCATGATGCAAAAGATGGGTAAACAGCAAGGAAGTATGTCCCCCGAAGAACAGGCACAGTTTGGAAGATTAGCCGCTCAACAGGGACAACTAAAAAAATCAATTGAACAGCTTGCTGATGAACAGAGAAAATCTATGAGCAGAGATGGAAAAAAATTGGGTTTAGGTAGTCTTGATAAAATTGCAGAAGAGATGAAAGAAACCATTTCAGAAATTCAACTGGGGAGAATAAACCCCAATACTTTAAAAAGACAGGAAAGAATTTTGTCGCGAATGCTCGATGCATCGAGGTCTATCCACGAAAGAGACAGGGAAACCCAAAGAGAATCAGAATTCGGCTTCGATAAAAACAGAAGAAGCCCTATTCAATTTGATTTGAATACTCAGGAAGGCAAGAAAAAAGCTATGCAGGAATTGCTCAAATCAATTCAGCAGGGCTATACTAAGGACTATGAAACCTTAATAAGAAAATACTTTGAAGCCCTTCAATCAGAAAAACAAAATATTGAGTAAAAAATATTTTGTAACTTTAGTTTAGAGCGAAACGTATTTAAGTAAAATAGATTTAATAATTTCTTGGAGAAAGTATGCAAAAGCGTTTATACCGTTCGACTAAAGACCGCATGATTGCAGGTGTGTGCGGTGGTCTTGCCGAATATTTCGATGTTGACCCTGTTATTATCCGTGTTCTTTTTGTAGTCGTTACACTTGGAGCCGGTGTTGGTATCTTAGGATACATAATATTATGGATTGTTGTTCCCGAAGCAATTATTGTTATAAGGGATTCTTCAAATCCAAATACTGAAAACGAGTCACAAGCAACAGAAAATACAATCGGAAATTCTGACAAATATGCAAATTTCGAGAGAATTCCGGAAAAAAAATATGCCAAAAAGTGCCACAGCGGGAGGGCTTTCATTTCTGTCCTGCTTATTCTTATCGGTGTGTTGTGGTTTATAAATAACATTGTACCCGGAGTGAATTTCGGTCATCTTTGGCCCCTAATTCTCGTTGCTCTTGGAATACTGATACTTTTAAAATCTAGTAAAACTTGTTAAGGAGCAAATTATGAGAACATCATCAATATTTTGGGGCGTGTTTTTTATTTTCATTGGTTTTTTCATTTTAATGCAAAAACTTGATGCATGGGATATTGATTTCAGTTATTATATGGATTACTGGCCCATAATCATCATTCTCTGGGGTATTTCAATACTCAAATTACCCGATATTATAAAAAAAGTATTAGCGGCTCTATCGGCCATTTTCTTAGCTGTACTCATTATGGCATTTATCAATCATTCATGGTGTCCTTTCTTTGATTTTAACGACCATTCTGAGACCACTTACGATGAACAAATTCATAAAAGATATAATGATGTTGTAAATATACCATACTCCGAGAATTATAAATTTGCGAGTCTGGAATTAAATGCCGGTGCATGCTCCATAAATTTTAAAGATACAACAAGCCAATTAATCGAAACATATTCAGGTTTACCGACCATAAATTTAGATTATAGTATTAAAGAAATTGAAAGCACAGTAACTGTTCTTCTTGATTTGAAATTTGGACATAAATTCTTTAAGAAGAAGTTCAAAAATGATGTTTGGGTTAAGTTAAATACTCAACCAGTTTGGGATTTGGATTTTGATATTGGAGCTGTTGATATGGACTGTGATTTTTCCAAATACAAAATAAAAGATTTCTGTGTTGATGTCGGAGCCGCTAATGTAGATATTAAGCTGGGGGATTTATATGAATCAACTTATTTGGAAATAGATGCAGGAGCATCCGATATTACTGTAAAGATACCAAAAGAATCGGGATGCAAAATCGAAGCAAGCACCGGACTCAGTAATGAAGATTTCAATGGATTTCTTAAAACAAACGGTACATATTATACAAACGAATTCGAAAAAGCAAAAAGTAAAATAATCATCAAAATTTCCGGAGGTGTTTCGGATTTCGAAGTTATAAAGTACTGATATTGCTAAAATCCAAATGTCATCCTGAAGAGTCGAATGATCCTGAGTGTCGAATGACTCTGAACTGAACGAAAGAAGACTAGTTACTTTCTATGACACAAATTTTTTTTTACCAAACTTTTTTAGAAACTTCTCACAGAAGATATTATTTTTATTGATTGAAGCTCCAAATAATTGGATTATTCAAGTAAGTAATATCAATATTAGATAATTACATCACAAAACACAAGTAACCTTTTATTAGTTTTAGGAGATTTACCGTGTTTTTTGTTGTATAATAAGATGAATTTGAATTTTTTAGGAACGTAGTTTTTCTTATTTTTATTTATAATAGAAAATTAATATCTTATATATTTGTATTTTTATATTAAATAATAATAGTAAATGTTAAATGATTTATTGAGGGTTAAAATGAAAATCAGAATAACTAACATAATTTCAATGTTGTTTGTAGCTGTAATATTAATATTGTCTTCTTGTGATGATACTACAGAGCCAAATAACAACAATAACAATAATG
>CAZEHW010000005.1:0-37005 GCA_964511865.1 uncultured Hyphomicrobiales bacterium
ACATAAATCAAGAATTATTAAATTTATTTATCATATTTTATAATTACTAATATAGTAATTTAGTATTTAAATTTATTGGTATTATTAAATTTTATAATGGATAAGAACAGAATTCAGGCGATTGGGTTGTTAATAGTTCTCTCAATAATTTGGGGAACTTCATTTATTTTGATTAAAAAAGGGCTCTCCGGTTACAGTCCTGACCAGGTTGGTGCCTTAAGGATAGTCATTGCCGCATTGGTCTTTGTTCCTTATATGCTCAAGAATTTTAAAAGAGTAAATTTTTCTTTATATAAATATATCCTGGTTTTTGCCCTTTTAGAACTTGGTATCCCGCCTTTCTTATATTCTTACGCCCAAATGCATGTCAACAGCGGTACTGCCGGAATTTTAAACAGTCTGGTTCCTTTATTTACATTGCTTACAGGATTTATCATTTTCAAAGTATCTTCAAATCTCTTTAAAATTCTCGGCGTTATGACCGGTTTAATGGGAGCTGTATTGCTTGTGTTCTTCAAAACAGGTGATTTGCATAGTATTGATATTGCAAATTCATGGGGACTGCTAATTGTACTGGCTACATTATTCTACGGTCTTGGGAGCAACATATTGAAGGAGCATTTGCAGGGGGTTTCTGATATGGATATAACGTCAATAGCTTTTATCGGGATGGGAATTCCTGCATTTATTTATTTATTGACCACTAACTTCTTTTATATAACATTTACTGAACCAAGTGTGCTTCCCTCACTCGGAGCAATTGCAATTCTATCCATATTCGGTTCTGCACTTGCAATTCTTCTTTTTTCCAAACTTGTCAGAAAATCAAATGCCCTGTTTGCTTCCTTTACTACATACCTGATTCCATTTGTTGCTATGATGTGGGGACTACTTGATGGAGAAGGTCTAAGTTTAATACAAATGCTCAGTCTCCTTTTAATTCTTTCCGGAATTTACATTGCTAATATTGGGATGAACAAGAAATTAAAATAAATACTCTTTAAGCTCATTAAATTTATTAAAATCTGTCTCTATATTTTTATTCTGCAAAACAAACAAATCTTAACGATAAATTAACCCTCTCTTTATAAAAAATTCACACTATAATTGAAATTTTGCAATGTTTTAAAGTGTGCTTTACAGAATAAATTGGAGAATTTCGATGTTAACTAAACTTAGTGGACTGCAAACAACTATCAAGCTGAGTTCTGCAGATGACCTGAGGTCTAAAAGCAGAAGAAAGCAATTTTTAGACATATTAAAAATACTGCCGGTCATATTGATTTTGTTGACCTTAATGATTAATAACTCTAAATCAGCAGAAAACGGAATCTTATCCGGTACAGTAGTAGATGCTTCAACCGGTGAACCGATGATTGGTGCAAGAATTATAATTAAAGGCACCAACTATGGTGGGCTGACAAAAATCAAAGGTGATTTTAGAATTAGTAATATTTCCCCCGGAAATTATACAATTGCTGTATCATATGTTGGATACAATACAACTGAAATGCCTAATATAAGATTAGAACCGGGACAAATAAAAAATTTAGAAATTGTTATAAAAGAAAACGGAGTATTGAAAGATGAAATCATTGTTACGGCAGATGCCATTTTGGAAACAGGTGCCGCTTTACTTAAAGAAAGGCAGAAAGCGGGTTCAGTCAGTGATGCTATTGGTGCTGAAGAAATTTCGCGAGGAGGTAGCGGAGATGCCGCCGATGCTATAAGAAAAGTAACAGGTGCAACTACTGTAGGTGGAAAGCATGTTTATATACGCGGGCTTGGTGACCGTTACAGTTCAACCCAACTTAACGGAGCAAACCTCCCAAGTGCAGATCCTGATAAGAAATCAGTTCATCTTGACCTTTTTCCTGCAGGTATGATAGACCACATAACCACAATTAAGACAGCAACTCCCGACAGACCCGGTGATTTTACAGGTGGTACTGTTAATATATCCACAAAATCATTTCCCGAAAGACTGAAGGCAAGCGTCAGCATGTCAACAGCTATGAACACTCAAACAACCGGTAATAGTATTTTAGGTTCCTCTGCAAGTTCAACAGATTGGTTAGCTATGGATGATGGCAGTCGTAGCGTACCTGACATAATTTTAAATAACAAAATCCCGACCGTAACGGAAGCACGTTCAAAAACTAAAACGGAATCATTAGAAAAAGCATTGCTTTTGGATGAACAATCCAAAGCATTCAACCCTACATTTGCGCCGGTCAGCATGATTGCTCCAATTGATCAAAGTTTTTCGGCGACCTTAGGTAATCAACATATTCTATTTGAAAATCCGATTGGCTACTTTGCAAGCTTCAGTTACGGTCGTAAATATTCATCCTTCAACAATGGTACAATTGCAAACTATTCTCAGCCCGGAAGTGATTCTAAGGAACTGCTTGCTGAGTATAAGGGGAAATTAACAGAAGCCACCGATGAAGTGGCTTGGGGTGGTATGGTTAATCTATCATATAACTTCGATGAAAACAATCGTACTACTTTTAACTATATTTACAATAGAAACAGTGAATCAGAAGCACAATTTCAAGAAGGTTGGACAAGATATTACAATACAGATAGACAAACAAGGGCATTGAATTTTATTGAACGTTCAATTTCATCATACCAAATTGAAGGGAAGCATAATTTCGCTTCTTTAGGTGGTTTAAAGTTTGACTGGCTCGTCTCGTTGAGCAATAATACTCAAAATCAACCTGATTTCAGAACATTTGATAATGAATATATTAAAAATGATGATGGCTCAATAACATATTTATTAAATAAAAATGATAACAATGCATTGCCTTCGAGATATTACCGTGACCTTTCAGAAGAATTGACAGGTATTGGTTTTAATATTGAAATACCTATTAAAGCATTTTTCGATAGTCCTTTCAAATTTAAAACAGGTTTTTTATTGGACGATAGAAACAGGACCTTTGAAGAAAGGAGATATGTTTACAGGCAGGATGGAGATGATTTGGACTTCAACGGCGATGTTAATGCTTTTATGAGTGACAGCACAGGTTTGCGTGAATGGAAAAGTGTCGGGAACTTCAATTATTTTGGCAATTATATTGAGGACAGGACACAAGCCGCGGGTTCTTATAGCGGATGGCAGGAAATTTATGCCGGTTATGGTATGATAGATTGGTTTGTTTTAGAAAATTTCAGAATGGTTGGAGGGATTAGATACGAAACAACTGAATTGCATACGATAAGCAATGATACTAAACGACCTGAAGGAATCGTGTCAGAGCAAGACTTGCTTCCATCTGTTAATTTTACTTACCAGGTAAAAAACGACATGAATTTGAGGATGGCTTACGGAAAAACTCTTGCAAGACCAACATTCAGGGAGATTGCCCCTTATGATTCTTACCTTCCGATTGAGCACAAAACATTATTGGGGAATGCTGATTTGAAAAGAACATTGATAGATAATTACGATCTTCGATGGGAATGGTTTACTAATCCCGGTGAAATCATTTCAGCAGGAATTTTCTATAAGGATTTCTCAAACCCTATTGAACTTGCGATTGTAAATTACAACAACAACGTAATGCCGAAAAATGTTGACAAAGCATTTTTATATGGTGCTGAATTTGAATACAGGAAGAATCTGGATTTTGTTAATGTATTAAGAAATTTTTATCTTGGAATGAATCTTACTTTAGTTCACTCGCAAGTGGATTTGAGTGAACTTGAAATGCTGACAAGAAGACAATATGATTCAAATGCATCAAGTACCCGAGAATTGCAGGGACAATCGCCTTATGTTGTTAATCTCGATATAGCTTATATTAATTCCGAGTCGGGAACAGATGTCTCTGTTTACTTCAATGTTTTTGGAAAGAGATTAAGTGAAGTCGGATTTGGTACTCCCGATTACTATGAATTTCCCAAACCGGAATTCAATTTTGTAATAAGTCAATTAGTATTTGACAGTATTAAATTAAAATTTTCTGCAAAGAACTTGTTGAATTCAAATTATTACAAGGCATCAACATATAAAGGGGTTGATTACGCAGCAGAGCAGTATGTTCTTGGGAGGACATTTTCGTTCAGCGTAGGTTATGTTTTTAATTGATAATGTAGAATGAAAAAAATAGAATGATAATAAATAATTTTTTATAATTTTTTGGAGGTTAATTAATATGAATTTAAAAACACTAATTATTGCGATGGCTTTGATTTTATCTTTTGGTACAGTTAAAGCCGAAATTATTACAGTCACCGATTCTTGGATAAATACCGGTGAAAAGAAGTATATGACTTCAGATAATATATATCTTTTAGAAGGATTAGTATTTGTTGAAGATGGTGCGGAGTTGCACATTGAAGCCGGAACAGTGATTAAAGGTAAACCCGGTCAGGAGCATGATGCATCAGCTTTGGTAATTGCTAAAGGCGGTAAGATATTTGCTGAAGGTACACCAACTAAGCCGATTATATTTACGGCTGAAGCTGATGACCCTTATGATTTGACTGATTTACCAATAACAGAAACAGGTCAATGGGGTGGTGTCATTATTTTAGGTAAAGCACAAACGAATATACCCGGTGGTTTAGGACAAATTGAAGGAATTGCAGAATCTGAATCAAGAGGTCAATTCGGCATGCCTGAAGGCGAACATGATAATGATGATAATTCGGGTGTTATGAGATACGTTTCCATAAGACACGGAGGAACTGACATTGGTGACGGCAATGAAATTAACGGCTTAACTATGGGTGCTGTCGGCAGAGGTACAACAATCGAATTTGTTGAAGTCTGGTACAATGCAGACGATGGATTTGAATTTTTTGGCGGTACAGTTAATACACGAAACTTAATAAGTGCCTACAATAAGGACGACGCATTTGATTATGATATGGGTTTTAATGGCAGAGGTCAGTTTTGGGTATCTTTCCAGGCAGACAACAGAGGCAATTGTTCAGGTGAATTTGATGGTGGAGACAAACCTGAAGATGCTCAACCTTTCGCTATACCGGTTATATACAATTCAACGTTTATCGGCTCTGGAATTTCTTCGGCTAATTCAAAAAGCTTAGGATTGCATATCAGAGATAATGCAGGTGGAAAATTCTTCAATTCAATTTTTACCGATATCCCCGGCAAAGGTCTTGAAATTGAAGATTTAACAAGCGGTGAGGATTCAAGAAACAGGTTTGATGCCGCTGACCTTGTGCTTAATAATAACTTATGGTGGAACATTGGAAATTCTAACACAACAGTTGAAACCATTGCTCCCGATGTAGCAGGCGATAAACCTTACTCACAGGATTTTGTAAGAGCATATTTAGCCAATCCTGCAAATAACAACTGGATTGAAGACCCAATGCTTGGCGGTTTGGGAAGAACTCAAGAGGGTAATTTTGACCCGAGACCTGCTTATAACAGTCCTGCTTTTTCCAAACCTCCTGCTCCAATTATTAATGGAGAGGATTTCTTTGTCGATGCTCCTTATATCGGTGCATTTGGACCCGGTGATTTATGGCTTGATAACTGGACATTTCTATCGCAATCCGGTATCTTAAAACCCTTAAGACAAAATATTGTTGAAATTAATGACACTTGGATTAATGCCGGAGAAGTTAAGCAAATGACTTCAGATAATGTTTACATATTAGACAAATTAGTATTTGTTGAAGATGGTGCCGAACTTCATATTGAACCTGGAACAGTCATTAAAGGCAAACCCGGACAGGAACATGATGCATCAGCTTTAGTAATTGCTAAAGGAGCTAAAATATTTGCTCTCGGGACAGCCACTCAACCTATAATATTTACGGCTGAAGCAGACGACCCTTATGATTTAACCGATTTACCGATAACAGAAACAGGTCAATGGGGAGGCATAATTTTGTTAGGTAAAGCACAAAATAATATACCCGGCGGCTTAGGACAAATTGAAGGAATTGCAGAATCTGAATCAAGAGGACAATTCGGCATGCCCGAAGGCGAACATGACAATCACGATAATTCAGGTATAATCAGATTTGTTTCCATAAGACACGGTGGAACTGATATTGGTGACGGAAATGAAATCAATGGTTTGACCATGGGCAGTGTTGGAGACGCTACAACAATCGAATTTGTCGAAGTTTGGTACAATGCAGACGACGGATTCGAATTCTTCGGCGGTACGGTAAATACCAAGTTTTTGATAAGTGCTTTCAATAAAGATGATTCATTCGATTATGATATGGGTTTCAACGGAAAGGGACAAAACTGGTTTTCCATTCAGGCAGACAACCGTGGCAATTGTGCCGGTGAACATGACGGTGCAGACAAACCTGAAGACGCTTTGCCTTATGCCATTCCCTATTTCTACAACCTCACTTATATAGGTTCAGGCGTCGGTTCACCCAATACAAAAAGCTTGGGTTTGCACATAAGAGACAATGCAGGTGGCAAATTCTTCAATTCCATATTCATGGAAACCACAGGCAAAGGTCTTGAAATTGAAGACCTCACAAACGGCGAGGACTCAAGAAACAGATTTGAATCTATGGATATTACATTTAATAATAATATTTGGTGGAATATTGGAAGCCAAAATACTACAGTTGAAACTATTGCTCCAGATGTAGCAGGTGACAAGCCATATTCACAGGATTTTGTCCGTCAGTATCTCTCAAATCTTTCTACTAACAACGACATAATCAATCCCATGTTAATAGGTATCAGCAGGTCACAAGATGCCGGTTTAGACCCAAGACCTATGACGAACTCTCCTGCTCTCACCGGCGGCAAAGCACCTATTTATAATGCTAAAGGAGTAGTCAATACATTTTTCCACGAAGCTGATTATATTGGAGCTTTTCACGACAAGAACTGGCTTGCTGGTTGGACATTTTTATCATTTTCAGGAATTGTCTCAAATACAGGCGGCGGCATACCAACATTGAAAACTGCAGTTGGTGTCAACGACCCCACAGTTGATGTAAATGAAGGGTCAAATGACCCGGTATTGTTCGTCAATGCAGGATTAAACTGCTATCCAAATCCTGTAAAATCAATTAGTGAGGTTCAATTCTTTATTGACAAACAACAAAATGTAAAGCTCGATGTTTACAACGTTTTAGGCGAAAAGGTTCAAAACCTTGTAAATCAAAATATGCCGGCAGGCAATTGGGGGATTAAATTTAATGCAAGTACGCTTGGTAAAGGTACTTATTATCTCAGAATGGAATTAATCAACAGGATTATAACTGAATTGGTTGTAATAGAGTAAAGTACACACATACTTTTTAAACAAGGGCGTAAGCTGATCACTTACGCCTTTTTTATTTCTATTTACATCAAAACGCATTTTAATTATTGTTTTATATTAAAATTTTTGTTAATTTATGTTTTGGAAATTTTGAGTAGCCAAATAAAATAGCCCTCTGGACTATTGATGTAATAAATAACTATGTTTTCAGGCTAAAGTGAATAATTGAATCGAAATTATACTATTAATTTTGTTTCAAAATAAAAGAAAAACTTTTTACCAATAAATTGTAGAATATAGATGGCAAAAAAAGAGAGAAGGGGTTGGATAGTATCAATCAAAGGACCTGTGATTGATGTTGAATTTGACCTTTCCGGTTCAGAAGAAACGGAAAAAATTGAGAGTACACAAGCGACTGTAGATATAAAAAAAAGAAAAAAGAAAGACAACGAACTACCGGGAATTTACGATGTAGTCGAAGTGTCTGTTGAGGGAAATGAGATTGAAAAGCCACTGTTGCTGGAGGTGTTATCTCATTTAGGAGCAAACAAGGTCCGCACTGTTGCGATGGGTTCCACCTTTCAGCTTGGAAGGGGTATGCATGTAGTTGCCAAAGGAACCCAACTAAAAGTACCTGTCGGAATCTTAGGAAGGATTTTCAATACTGTCGGTGAAACAATAGATGACCGTTCAAATCCTATAGGTCATGAAACAGTTGATTATCACGATTGGCTTACCGATACTGACTCTACAATACAAAGAGTAAACATCGTAAAAGATCCGCCTCCATTCCAGGAAGTAAAACCACCGAGCGAGATTTTGCACACTTTTATAAAGGTAGTTGATTTTATGGCACCTATGCCAAAAGGAGGTAAAGTCGGGTTTTTTGGTGGAGCAGGAGTAGGCAAATCTGTCTTCTTACAGGAAATTATCAATACAATGATTGAAACAGCCGGAGCGAAAACTGTGTTTGCCGGTGTAGGTGAAAGAACTCGAGAAGGTTCAGACCTTTGGGGGGAATTCATGGACATTCATGTGCAACAAACCGGAGACGATAGAATTCCACCGGAAAAAAGACTACTCAATAATCTTGTGTTCGTTTTCGGACAAATGAATGAACCATCTGGTGTAAGATTCAGAACGGCACACACTGCAATAACTATGGCAGAACATTTCAGGGATGTAGATAATTTGGATGAAAACGGCAAACCCGTACTGAACGACAATGGGAAACCCGTTGAAAATAATGTGCTGTTCTTTGCCGATAATATTTTCAGGTTTATTCAAGCAGGAGCAGAAGTCAGTACTCTTCTCGGGAGAATGCCTTCGAATGTAGGTTACCAGCCAACCTTGGAAATGGAGGTAGGAGACCTTGAAGAAAGAATTACATCAACCGACAAAGGATGGATAACATCTGTGCAAGCTGTATATGTGCCTGCTGATGACTTGACAGACCCTGCACCTTCGACAATATTCGGGCATTTGGATGCAACAATAGTGTTAACAAGAGAGATTGCAGAAAAGAACATTTATCCTGCAGTTGACCCTTTAGCTTCTACTTCAAACTTTCTCACTAAAATGTCTGAAGATTATGTTAATCTTTTTTACAATAACAATAGAGAAAAAATCAAAGAAAGTGGATTCAATGAGGACGAAGCGAAAAAACTGTTGAGCATTCATCCAAGATTGGTGAAAATTGTAAAGAATTTATTAGAGAAAAACAAGGGAATTGAGAAAATTATTAATTTATTGGGCAAGGATTCAATTAGTGCTGAACAACGGTCAATAAACGACAGAGCAGAAAGAATAACAAACTTTTTGACTCAACCATTTAAAGTAGCTACAGTGTTTAGCGGAATCGAGGGTCTTCAAGTCCCAATTTGGGATACAATTTTTGGCTTTCTGATTCTGTGCTTCGACGAAAAGGTTCGGGAAATTGACTCAAAGCATTTCAAATATATTGGCGACCTTATAAGCTCAATGGAAATTAAAAAAGAAGAGAAGCCCAGAGAATTCGCTAAATACCTTAAAGATAATAGAGGTGAACTTATCAAAAAATATATTACTATGTGTTAAATTAGAAGTGAAAATGAAAGAAATAATAATGCACATTGAGATAATGACAAAAGATGAAGATTAACTTTCAGATAATATCGTTGATACCGGGAGAATATGAATCTTCATATGATTGCGATTGCCTCGCTTTTAAAAGCAGTAAAGATATAAATTCTTACATTGGCGATGAATTTGATTTTGTGGACTTCTATAACACAGATATTACAAAAATCATTGATTCTTCTACAAAAGAAATCAATAGCTTAGATGAAGAGGAAAAGTATATGGTTTATGTTTATCCTAATCATAGAAGCATGATGAGTATATTGGAGAGGGCTTCGAATATTCAATTATTTGAAAACGACCAGTTAAAACAAAAGTTCATGCTACCTGAAGGCGGTATATTAAACATTGTGAATAAAGATAATGATAAACTTAAAGTTGAAATAATTACAAACAAAGTAGAAAACTAAATATGGAAACAAGTGCTTTTTTATACGAGAATTTATCCTATTCCCTATTAATATGGCTGCATTTTGGAACCTCAATGCTTATATCTTATAGTTTCTTTTTATATGTTCTACCTATTGTTTACAATATAGTAGTTTTATACTTGCCGTCATTTAAGTTCGGATTTAAGGATGCGGCAGGTGAAGGAGCAGGCTCAGGTTTACCTGTTGTGCCAATTGAACTTATAAAAACGCTCAAGGATTCAAAAGTGTTTGCAGGAATCTTTTCAAGGAACCCTAAACTTTTTTCAGCTATACCTGCTGAAGAAACGAAGACATTTTTTGTGAATCTTGATGAAAAGATTGACAAGGTACTTGTTAATCTGAAAGACTTACCTACATCTACAGAGGATGAAGAGAAAAAAGCAGAAGGAGAAGATGTCAGTCAGAATGCCTCTGATACAAAAACCGCAAAAGGGGAATCAAAAAAGGATAAAGATGCTGGAATAAAAGAAGGTGGAAGTGACTTCTCAACCAATACTGAAAAATCTCAAAAGAGTCCTAAAAAGAAAAAGTTTTTAATATATGGTAATTTAGTCTTTGTTGTTGTAATTCTTGCAATAAATATATATAGCTATTTTTACTATAGCGGGATTTTAAGTGAGTACTTTGTCGTTAAAAAGGGAATGCTGAAGAATAGTGGTGATGATTATGAAATGATTTACAGCAAACTCAAAGACACTAAGGATTCAGTAAAAGTTGAACGTATTAAAGAAATTAACACTTATGTTGAGATAATTAATTCAGTTAAAGCAGAAAAGAGAAAGCGGGAAGCAGAATTAGAAGCCGCAGAAAAAGAAGGGAAAAAATAGACTGGTTGATGAACAAAAAAGTTATAAAATATTGCTCGCAAACTTTAGAAAAGTTGGTTAATTACCACAACCTTAATAACGATGAATTATTGGAAGTTATTCTGGATTTAAAGAGATTACTTTTAGTAAACCAAATTAATTTGTATAAAATCAGTAAGTATGAAAACATTACTGATAAGGAGTTTTATTTAAAACTGAGAGAGTTGCTATTTAACAAATTTGTTAAGACAGAAATTGTAAGAGAATGGCTTGAGTTGTTTTTAACTAATAACGAAATTAGTTTTGATGAGGTGTTAAGAGCTGCGGATTATTATAATTCAAAAGCATTAGAGATAAATGTGAAGATTAATAAGAAAATTGATTTAAGCGAAAAAAGAAAACAGGAAATAATTAATTCCGTTTTGGTCAAAGTAAAAAATGAAGATTTTGATTTTGATGATTATAATTACTTTTTAGTAAATATTCTTGATAAAAGAAATAAGGATAACAGTAATTTATGTATTTTCAAAAAAGAATATATAAATGAACTTGAAAGTAAAGGAACCAGACCTATGGAAATTTCGAAGACAGATTTAATGAATACAATTTTTGACTACTTTATTATCAACAAGCAAAAGAACTAAAAATGAGTACAATTGACAAGAAGTATCTGGAACAAATAAAGTTTGAATTGAATAACGAAATTCACAAACTAATCGAAGTAAACCAAAAACCCTCCGGTGGTCATATTGACGAAGGTTTTGTCGAAAGTTTCGCCGATGGTATAGGTGTCATATCCGGAATTGAGAAAGCCAAGATTGGTCAAAAACTTCAGTTCCCCACCTCAACCAAACGTGCCGGTGAGGAAATATTCGGTCAGATTATTGATATCGATGCCGATACTGTAAGCTGTATTGTATTCGGAGAAGAGAGATTCGTTAAAGAAAAAGACATAGTATTGTTAGATAAGACTCAGGACGTACTCTCAGTATTTGCTTCCGAGGCACAGTTGGGACACGTGGTTGACCCCTTCGGCAGACCCATGGATATTGCAGAATCACAAGACGACTCTGTTGAAAGCACTAACGACTTGATTGATATTTGGTCAAAGATATCGGGTTTGAAAAACATGCCATACAAATTTATACCTGTAGAAAGGGATGCACCCCCTTTGATATCCCGTTCACCAATAAGCAAACCACTACACACCGGCATAAAAGCAATCGACACAATGATGCCAATCGGCTTGGGGCAAAGAATGCTGGTAATCGGTGACAGAGGTACAGGAAAGTCCGCTGTATCCATAGCTTGTATGCTCCATCAATTGAAGCTCAATAAACTAAGAGAAGAAAAAGACAAAATAACATTTATATATGTAGCTATTGGTAAAAAGATATCTGAAATCGTTTCCATTAAAAACACCATCAAGAAAACAGTAGAAAAGTATGATGTAAATGATGATACTATTATCGTTGCAACCAAAGCAAATGACCCGGCGGCACTACTCTATATCGCACCTTTTGCCGGCTGTTCCATTGGTGAATACTTTCGTGACAGAGGCAAGCAAGCTGTTATCATTTATGATGATTTAACAAAACACGCAAACGCTTACAGACATATATCATTACTCCTCAAAAGAGCCCCCGGAAGAGAAGCTTTCCCCGGCGATATATTCTATCTCCATTCTAGGCTTTTAGAAAGAGCTTCATCTGTATTTTACGAAGAAGATGATAACAGAGAATTTATTTATTCAAAACCAAAAGATGACGCCAAACAACCTGTTGGTACCTTAACGGCTTTTCCATTAATCGAAACAAAGGAAAATGACTATTCCGCCTTTATTCCAACTAATGTAATTTCAATTACTGACGGACAAATCTATCTGGACATAGCACTTTTCAATGAAGAAATACTACCGGCAGTCCACACCGGCCTATCTGTATCAAGAGTCGGAAGCAAAGCTCAAACACCGCTAATGAAACAGCTGTCCAAAAATTTGAAATCAGATTTGGCAATTTATAAAGAAAAGAAAAAATTTCAAAGCTTTGGCTTCGACCTTTCAGCAGAAGACCAAATTATAGTCAACCATGGTGAAAGAGCTTATACTTACTTAAAACAGGCATTGAACGAAACGACAATGGAAAAAAACCAATTGGCTGATTTATCAAAAATTGAAGTCAATAAATTAATCGAAATTGAATACAACGAAAATAAAGACAAAAAAATATTATTCGGCAAAGATTTCAACTCAACAGCCGAAGAAATTTTGAAAGCTGCTTTCAATGAGTATGCAAAAAATAACAAGTTAATCCGTGGTGAAAACGAACCCGAAGAAAAGTACAGCAAGAAATTCAAAATTAGTGGTTTCAGCGGTTTTGATGAATTCGAAGCACAAATTATTAAAGACTCAAATTTAATAAGTTTTATTGATGGAATTTTAACTAAAGAAAAAGAGCAAGATGCCGACAATCCGACAACTTAAAGATGAAATTGGCTCTACAATAACCTTTTTCGATGTTGCAGAAGTCTTAAGTACAATTGCATCAATGGCATTTGCCAATATCAGCAAATTGTATGATGCTAATTTTATTAAATTAAATGCCTCTATTGACCAGGTACACGGTTTTATTAAAAATAATATACCACTATTTGGTAATGATGAGGAAACATTAAATAAAAATCAAAACTCTCAAAAAAAGAAAAAAGCTGCCATAATAATCGGCTCAAATCTTGGCTTTTGCGGGAAGTTTAACAATGAATTTAAGCTGAATTATGACAATCACTTAGGTCAGCTTAATAAGTACGATCATATCTTCTTAATTGGCAGGCAAATTTTTGGAATTTCTGAAACCATCAGCAAAATTCCGTTTCCTGTTTCAAAAAAAATAATATGGGCAGATTTAATCGGCGTCAAAACAGAAACTGTTAATAGTATAATCAATGTTTTGGAGGAAATCAAGGAAGATGTGGAAATCTCTGTTCTCTCAAATTCATTTAATGCTGAAACAAAAAAAGGGTTTTTGTCGAACAGGAAATTCTTGTATCCATCCTCTTTCGATTTAGATAATATGGAAAACATCAAAACTGTAGGATATTATCAGACTTTAGGTGACGTCATATTAGAACCCGAATCAAATACCTTTTTAACTAATCTTTTGAAATATTACTTTAATATCACTCTTTTAAGTTTATTAGTCCAATCTGAAATTGCAGAGAACTACGAAAGAATGAATGCAATGAATCAGGCAAAAGACGAAATTGATTTGATTCTAAAAAAATTAAAACGCAAGCTCCAAAAAATGAGACAAGCCAAAATCACAAACGAGCTTTTAGAAGTTATTGGTGCCCAAAATAAAGGAAAGTAAGAGATGGTTCTGCCCGTCTCTTTAAATTCCCCTAATCTTATGCTTATTTACTATTTCTTCTCTTCCTTTGGCTCTTCTGGAGGCGGTGGAAGTTCAACCGGCTTTCCAATCTCAACCTGCTCACGAATCTCAATTCTTTCAACCGGTTCTTTAATCTGCACTTTATTAACCGGTGATTCAAATTTAACTTGCTCTTCGGGGACAAGAGGCTCAACAGGAAGATTCGGGTTTTTATGGATTTGCAAATTATTATTCGGTGATATATTAATCGGCTTATCTTCAGGACTTATTATGGTAGGGTTAACAGGTTTTCCTGCATTGCTACTGTCATTAACTTCTAATAAAGGTGTATCGGTAATAACAGGTTTTTCAGATTCAGGGTCAACTTTTCCCCAACCGGAAATAATAATGTCTTCTTGATCAGGATCGTCAAAACTGAGTTCCACCCGGCAATTAAACTGCCCAAGAACAGTCGGTATAGCTGTTGCTTCAAGAACATAGTCACTATCTCTTGGTATAATGTCACCGCTGTTTAAATTTATTTTTAAGTCATCCGGTTTAACAACAACATTTTTAATCTTAATATTACGGTCGGATAAATTATTAATTACTAATTTTGTGATACTTTCAGTATTAATAAACATCCTGCTAAAATTCAAGTATCTGTTTGGAAAAAGAGAAATCGGCTGAAAGACATTAGCTGTAATTTCCAGAGATGACTCTGAACTCATTTCATTTGTTGTAAAATTAATCTTCTTACTAACAACACCTTCATAATGTTCGATGTTCAAAGTTACTTTCAAAACTGCTGAATCTCCGGGAGGCAAAGTCCTTTTGCTTAAAGGAGCTGTAGTACAACCGCACATTGGTTTAACTCTTTTTATTTCAAGAGTGTCATATCCTTTGTTATAAATTTTTATTTCGGCTTTTAACGGAGAGTCTTTTGGTTTGACTTTACCCCAATCATAAGTTTTGCCGTACTCGAAAACCATTTTCGGCTTGGAGTAGAGCAACATTGAAGAAATCAAAAATAAGTTAATGATGATTATTAATGTGCGTTTCATTGTTTTTCCTGCTTTTTTTAACAAAAATCAAATTTGTAATTTATTTAGTATAAAGACACATTTAATACAAAAAAGTTTCAAATAATAAAAAAATATTTCAAATTAATAAACAAATTAATAAATTAAATATTGTAAACAGACAAAAACAATATTTGTTTTTAAGTTTAATGAGATTTATCAGTTTAATACGCTTAAATATTTTAGCGTATAACATGAACGTATAGCGAAACTAAAAATATTTTATAAATTTATGGTAGAAATTATATGAAATTTCAAAACATTATTCAACCAATCAAAATTTTCAGGGTTTACCTTTTTATTTTATTGCTTGCATCCATAATAATGTCTTGCGGAACTTCCAAAGATGTTGTTTCATGGAATGTGGAAATAAAGGACTCTGAAATACCAATTACGGACAAGTGCAATCCGAACGTAAAACTTCAATCGGTGAAATCACCCGAAAAACCGAAACTTTTGCCTGCAACTGAGCAAGTAGATGCAAGAGTCAAAGTCATCGGAATTCCCTGCGAAGAAGGTGAAAAGCCACCGGTATATGAAATTCCCGTTAACAGAGTTAAGAGGATTACTTATGTTGCAGATCCGCTATCACCACCTGTGCAGGCAGAAACATCAGAGCTTTCAGTGATAGAGGGATGCTGTCGGGTTCGTGATGGATGGCTCTTTTTCGACAAAGTAGAAGTCCGTGGAATTCTGGGTTATAGAGGTGGTAAAGACAGTGTTATTTATCCCTCACCAACAGGTAATGTAGTTTATAATTCCTCATTCTTCGGATTTGACAGGGGTGGTTCTTCGATGTTCATCGGATTGGAAGTTGCAGGACTTTGGGATGTCCCATTCCTTGACCCATCAGGTGCTTTGCAACTTGGTGTTTTGACGGGACTTTGGCCCGTTGATGAATCCCTGTTTGTTCCCGTGGGACTATATGGAAGATATACATTTAACCAAAGTCCTTCGAGATATTCCGAATATTGCGACACATGGTATATGTACGGGACATTGGGATTGCCGCTCGATTTCGAAACAGAAGCCCCATTGTTTGGGGAAAGTTCCGAGTTCCAAAGAATATTCTATGGATTTGGAATTGGATACGATTGGGCAATAAACTGTGACATGGATTTTTCGGTGGATTTGGGGTACAGGTATATGAATCTTCCTTTGCCTCCATATACATGTTGCGTAACGACACCTGATGAAAACAGAAATCCATTCAGAAGTTCATCGGCGGTTTTGTTGAGGTTTGGATTGACGTTTTAAAAAACGTAGGGGCACATTGCAATGTGTGCGTACAAGAGTTGGGAGTTTTTTGTGCTTTAGTATTTTAGTTCTATAGTTGTTTATAATAAGAAGCTGTATGTGAATAAAAAAATGAAACTAAAAATATTGATATTAATCATGTTCTTCGTAGGGGCAATTCATGAATTGCCCCTACAGGCACAGGAACTTCTCGATGTTCTTTGGAGTACAGATAAACCCTTTTGGGGGAAATTCAGTCCCGACGGTAAATTTGTTTATATGTGTGATCATGTTAATCTATTCAAAGCCGATGCCCTGACAGGTGAGATTAGTAGAACATTTTCTTATTATTCTAATTATCTTGCCGATTTTGATTTTTCACCAACCGGAGATACTTTAGTATCAACTGGAGGATACCAATATGATATAGTTTTATGGGATACTTATTCGTGTGATACATTAAAAGTAATTACAAGTGTTTTTGATTCGTTGGGGAAAAAAGCAAGTCCAAATACTATAAAATTTACACCGGATGGAAAGAGACTTGTTGTATCTATTGATGAATATCCAAAAATTGTAATTATTGAAGTAAATACAGGTGAAATTATTAAAGGTATTTCAGAATATAATGCATCAGGTATTTTGGATGTTTCACCTGATGGAAAGTTTTTTGCATTTCATAGTCATAAGTATGGATATACTATTGCCTTATTTGACCTTGAGACTTATGAATATCTGGGAGATTTAGAAGGGAATTATTATTATATCAATCGAATGATCATTCCAAATAATGAAAATATTTTTGCTTGCGGGTTTGAACCTCCATTTTTATATATATGGGATGCCAATTCAAGAGAGTTGATAAATTTCGAAAAATTTGATATACCTGAATTTGGCAATTTCGTTGATTTTGCAGTAACAATTGACTCAAAATATGTAATGGTCGCAAATGATTATTTTGAGGATAAAACTAAGAATAGGATTACAGTTTTTGATATTGAAAAAGATAAAATAATTTATACCTATCCGTATAGGGGAGGTAATATAGATATATCTTCTGAAGGTTATATTATAGCAAGTGATGCATATACCCTTCGTGTTCTAAATCCCACATGGAAGAAATATGTTGGAATAAATGAAACAAAAGAAGAAACAATCAAACATACTTTTTTTGATAGTAAATTAAAAATGTTCTTTGATGAAGAAATATTTGATATGCCGGAAATAAATATATATAATATTTTGGGTGTCAACGTAGGGGCGAACGGCCGTTCGCCCGTAAAATCGGGCAACGAAATTGAAATAGATTTGAATTATTTAAACAGCGGAGTGTATTTTGTAGTTGTGGATATTGATGGAAAGAGGAGTGTGTTGAAAGTGATGAGGGATTGAAGTTTAAGAAAAGAAGAACACACCCGGCTTTAGAAAATAGAAGATAGAAAATAGAAAGTTAGAAAAAATAGAAAAATAATGTATATAAATATTTTTATGGGAGTGATATGAGAATCAAACGAATAACGGGTTTTGTTGTTACAGCATTCGTTCTGTACATAACAACATTGTCGCTTTTTCATGGATGTATGGAAACAGTACAACCCGAAGATACGAACCTGAGGGCTTTGAAAACGACTGTCTTTAAAATGTATGACCCGGCTGCAGGTGAACTTGTTCCCGTGCGTGGTGCAGATGTAACTATCTATGAACAAAAAGACGGAGAACAGGTTGAATTGAAAACTGTTCAAACTAATGAAAACGGTCTTGCTAATTTCGATTTGGAAATTCCTGTTATTGGAAAGTTGTATAGCGTAAAAGCTACATATAATTCCGAATCGCAAATCAAATCTTCTCTGCTGATTTGCAAGGACACAACGCTAAATTTCATTTTTTATGATGATTTGATTACACTGGACTGCGGCAATTTAAACCGAAATGATACTCTCATTTTTTATGATAACGAAGGCAGTACCAGATTGAAGAAGAATACTCCGGCAAATATCATCAAATATGAAAGGTGTATGACATATACAGTAGCATATAGCAATGCCGGACCAATAGAATTCAATTTGTCTACGACACCCGCACCTTATGAAATAACAGGTCTTTACGTTGCGAACAAACCTGTAAACCTGAATACAAAAACTGTTTCAGTAGCTCCCGGAGAAGCTGTAACAATATGCTATTCCGTTAGTACAAAAAATGCTGGAATTTTTCAAAATACTCTGATGATAAATGTAAAATGTGCTGATGGGACACAGGGAGTTTTGGAACTTACCTTAGATGCTGAAGTTGTAGAGCCAAGTTGTGATTGCGAAGATGTAAAGGACAATGCAGAAATTATCGTAGAGGAAAGAGTTACAGTTGGTGAAACATTCACTTTTGAAAACATGGAAGTATTTGTAAACAATACCGCATGTACAGTAGAAATTTCACAATCGGGTGCAAACCTTGCGGACGGCTGGACCATAACATCTCCAAAATTCCCGGTTACTTTAGCCAAAGGAGAGGTTTTGAGTATCAGCGGTAAATTTACGCCCGGACATTCCGGAACTTCTAACGGTGAATTAAATCTTACAATCAATCCACAGGGAACAAGTTATAATTGTCCATTCGATATATATTTAGAAGGTGAAGGATGTTCCCCGGTCTGTCCTTTCATCGGCTTAACCGGCAGATTACCTCTCGAGCAATTCGGAACTCGTTCACCTTATGCAGATAATATCTCGAACAGAACGGATGATAAGGTGTTTATTTCTGTACCCGGCTTGAACTCAATAGCTTCTAAATTGTATTATTTTGAAAATCCGGATTCATCATGCGGGGAAGTTACGATAAGTGTTGAAATCATACCTGCCGACAATTATGCCAGGACATATTACAGTGTTACTCCAAGCAGATTAACGCTACTGCCCGGAGAAACAGGTCAGGTTGAGGTTATGTTTACAGCACCAACTCTTCAGGAGCTTTTGGACATCTTACAGGCGAGAAAAGGAACAGGACCTTACACAGCGGTAGACAGTTCTTTCTCGGTTCGTTTGAAACTGGTTAGCAACAATTGCCAGCAGCTTATTGATTTAACTGCTATGGTTACTGCTTTCCCGGATATAAGCCCGATTGTTAATCTAAGGGCTTACGACCAAAGAACAACTCTAAAACCAAATCCCGAAAACGAAGTATATTATTTCGGTAATGGCTCAAGAACAATTATAAAAAGTACTGATGGTTCCAACGGACCATATCCACCACCATTGGGAGATATTTGGATAGATGTAACTGATAATCAGCCATCTGCAAATCCACCTCAGGAGCCAATTTTGAAGTTGGTTGATAACGCAATTGAAATTAAGCTATGGCAAAGGAATTATCCTGAAATGAAGTTTTCGGACGTACCTGTTTTAGTTACAGAATTTGCCCAGGACCCGGCTTATAATATTGGATATGGACCCGGTCCTATAACAGGAATAGCTGTCGAGGATGTTTATGCCATCAAATTTGATGACATGACTTATGCCCTTATGTTTATCCGAAGAGTTGACAACGGAACAGAAAACACATCGAGCAAACAGTCAGGTATTGAGTTCAGGGCTATTTATCCAATTTATATTTATTAATGATTATTAGGAGAGAAAATTATGGCTAATGTTAAGGCAGACAGCAGACAGCAGACGGCAGACAGCATTATAATATTCGGGAGATTATTAATAGTTATTGCTTTCTTTGTCCTGACCATCGGTTTAAAAGCTGAGGATGATTTGAGTGGCGGGGTGCTTGATAAAAATGTAAATTCTGATTATGAAGATTATGGTGCATATGTGATTTATGGGGCTGAAACTGATACTTTGTTTTTCACAAGCTCCAGACCTGTTGACAAAAAAAGGAAAATTGCAGTAACTGCTGAAATGTTTTTCAGTACAAGACCTGCTAATCAAAGATATACAAAACAGATTAATGAAGGATGGTCAAAAGCCAAACAAATAGTAGCAGAGGATTCAAAAATAGCAGAATTTAGCCGCGGTTCGATAGCTTTCAATGCTTCACGGAGTAAAATTATTTTTGCCGCTGAACGCGATTTAACTAATGCAAAAGCTCAGGGTTCGAGCTATCTTTTTGATTTGTACGAAATGTATAAAGATATGACCGGTTTTTCTCAGCCGAAACCGGTAACTGAAGTTAATGAACCGGATTACTGGGATTCACAACCGGCTTTGTCTCCGGATGGAAAAATTCTGTTCTTTGTTTCCAACAAAGAAGGCGGATTAGGAGGTTTGGATATATGGTATTCGGTTACTGATTATAAAGGAGTATGGTCACAACCAAAATTAGTCCCGAACATTAATACTCCCGGCGAAGAATATTCACCTCACTGCGGTAGTGACGGTTTCTTTTATTTTTCTACAAACTGGGATTATAAGAATAATGTGAAAGGAATTTCCGGGAGAGATATTTTCAGGGCTGAGTATTCCAAAGCATTAGGGATATCCTTACCGATTAATCCAATTCCATTGGATGAAGCTATTGCAAACGATGCACAAAAATACGGACTTGATATTCCGCGTAATTTGAAATATAATTCTGATAAGGATGATGAATTTCCTTATATCAGTGAAGACAGGAAGTCGATTTTTTTAACTTCCAATAGAAAAGAAAGTCTTGAAAAAAGAAATATCTTTGCATATTCATTGCCAAAATCAAGAATTCGCCTGCAGGTTAACGTTATCGAAAAGATTTTGGACGCCAACGGATTTATTGTCAAAGATGCAACTCCAAAATTTGGATTGAATTTAACCTTAGTTGACAGGGAAAGCGGAGTTACAAAGGATATCACATCCGGTACACCATACGAAGTTGATGTTGACAGAGAATATTTCATTCAATTTTCCAAGTTTGTGGAGGAAGAGTGCTATACTAACAGGATAGAAGGTCCTGATAATCTGACCGTTAAGACAGTTCAGCCATTCGGAAGGGATACTCTTTTTGTGGAAGATGTTCTTATTGTAAGGCAAAAGACTGAAATACCACCAATTGTTTTCAATTCAACCGATACTCTTCCATATTTCATAACCGGTTACTGGTATCCGAATACATCGGAAAATATTCAGGTTTACAGGGAAAGAGAAGCGGCGGGATTTTTCAATCGAACAGGTTTTGTAGATTCAACAGGATACGATTATCATACAATTACCGATAAGATTGACTTAAGTTTTAAGAAAAAGATATATGAACCACTTGAAGAATTGCTTCCTGCATTTCAGGATTTTTGCCGTGATACTCTTTATTTGAAAGTAACTATTCACGGTTACACTGACCCACGCGGTTTGTCAGGAGGTGAAGACCATCCTTATCGTCCTGAGTCCAAATATCAAAGGATTTATCCTGATGAAACAATAACCGTTGGAGTTGATGAACGGGGGCAGGAAGTCAAAATTCCTTCTGGAATTAATATGTGGAATTATAACTGGCCCTTAAACCCCGACGACAAAGAAGGCAAATGGATTAAGCTTCCAAATGAAGGGGAAAAAGGAAATATCCTTTTGTCAAAACTGCGGGCATATTTTACTTTCGTTACTTTTGATAAAAAAATGACTGAAATATCTCCAATTTATGAGCAGGTCAGGAACAATGGCAGAATTATTCTTGATGCAGAAGGTTTTGGAATTGATAAGGAAGGTTTCAAAGCAAGAAATCTCAGAGACGACCCACAAAGCAGAAGGATTGAAATTTATCTCGATATACTAAGACCTGAAGAGCTAGCATACCACAAACGGCTACCCGGCGGTCAGTTGAAAACCGGTCCTGTTGCTCGTCCGCAAACACCGATTCAACCGACACCTATTGTGGAGGACAAAGTTGAAAAAAATGAAATCGAAGAAACACCTGTAACTCCTGTGGAAAATATTCCGGAATTAAAAGAAATCCTTGAAGAGGAGGCAAAATCAGAACCTGTCCAAGAATTTGAAACTGAGGAAAAATATACTGATGAAGATGAAATTGCTGAAAAATACGAAGACGTTAAACCTGTTCAAATGGTAAAACCTTTACCACCGGCGAAAGATGACCCGCGTATTCAAAAAGCTGAGGGAGAAAGATTTTGCTACAAAATTTATTATCAGGCATATCTTGATTTTGAAGAAGCTTTGAAAGCAAAACAAATATTATCTGCGGCAGGTGTTGAAGATGTCAGGGTAGTTGAAGTAGTTGATAACTTTGGTTCAAACAGAACGTATGAACTTTATTCGGGATGTTATGCGGAAACAATAGAGGCGATTAAAATGATGAAGCAGGTACAATGGGCTACCGAAGCTTTGAAACTGAGCAGAAATCCGGTAATAATCAAATAGTTGATTAGTAGAAATACAATTTTGTTTATAGCAGCGTATTTTCGATTAAATACGCTGTTTTTTTATCATTTTTATCTATAAAAGTAATGGATTATATAGTAGCTGTAAAATTTACCCAACCAATTCAACGCGAGATTCATGATCTAAAAATTGGATTGTACTGGATACAGGTATAAATAATTGTAACAAAATTTATAGAAGTGAGTTATGGAGTAAAGTAGGTAGAAAAGTAATCGTACGCCATAAGATAAAAAATTGACCACATGCTACAGATAAGTAATTTAGACTATTTGCAGAAGAAAAGAATTCAAGCAACTATCGTTCTAGTGCTTATATTACAAATATGAAAATATCTGTGAATGACAAATATGAAAATATCTGCGAATGAAGTCTAGAAACTCTAAAGAGGTAGATGCGATGCAGAAAACAAGATCAAAGAACTCAAATATAATTATGGATTTAATAGTTTTAATCTTAAGAAGTTCTATGCGACAGTAGTATCGTTGATATTCGTTATGATAGCATATAATTTAATGTCTCTTTTTAGGATGATTGTTATTCAGGAAAAAACACAAAAGACACTATCAATACTGAGATATGGAGCATTTGCATTATGAGCTTATTTTGAAAATATTCAGGAAAACTCGTTTTTAAAAATTGCATTAAACATGAAACGAAGGGCATGGTAGATAGGTTTGTGCAATACTTCTGAATCATTTAATTTCCCACTCCAAACTACTAATTCGTAATCTGGGTTAAAATTAATGATAAGTGTTATAATGAAGAAATGCCTTAGAAGACCAAGGATCTGCTTGACTCTATCAGAAGACATATTACGTAACTTTGGAAAAATTATGGTTTAACTCCTGTCTCAACTTTTAAGTCTTGAACTTAAAAGTAAGAGGTATGGCTTCAGCACATACCTCTTTAAAAACTTCAGATATATATTTTGTATTTTCTATCTTCTAAAACTTCATCAGCGAACTCCCGATAAAATCTTAATACTTTCAAATTTCTACTTTAAAACTTTCTACTTCACAACTTCTGTATTTCCTCCAAAAATATCGCCGATGCCTTTATCCCGCCAAAAAAATTATCAATTGCAAAATTCTCATTCGGCGAATGAATATTGTCTGTCGGCAAGCCAAGTCCCATAAGTATCGGCGGAGCATTCAAAACATTTTGGAATATCTCGGTTATCGGTATCGAACCGCCTTCCCTCATAAATACAACATCCTTCCCGAATGCTTCTTTTAACGACTTAACTGCTATCTTGATTTCACTGCTGTCCATCGGAACGATTACAGGATTTCCGCCATGCAAAATATTAATATCCGCTTTCATCGTTAATGGTACAAGTGCTTTCAAATATTTTTCTGTTTTCTCTGCAATATCATCGGCATTTTGCTTAGGAACAAGCCGCATAGAAAATTTTGCAGATGCTTTTGAAGGCAATACAGTTTTAGCTCCTTCGCCTGTGTAACCGCTAATCATGCCATTCACATCCAAAGAAGGTCTTGCCCAAACTCTTTCCAATGTAGTAAAGCCAATCTCACCATTAATTACCTTAATCCCCAAATCCTTTTTGTAATTTTTGATACTAAATGGCAGTTTTTTGTATTCCAATCTTTCTCGATCTGTCAATTCCAACACATCATCATAAAATCCGGGTACTGTTATTCTCCCGTATTCATCTTTTAATTTACTGATTATACCGCAAAGGACGTTTGCAGGATTATCAATAGCCCCCCCGAAAGAACCGGAATGTAAATCACGGTTTGGTCCTGTCAAAGTTATTTCAAAAAATGATATCCCTCTCAATCCGTAGCAAATAGTTGGCATACCTTCGGCAAACCATTCGGTATCGGAAATCAGAACAACATCGCATTTTAACATTTCCTTATTAGCCAAAATAAAATCTTCAAGATGACTGCTGCCGGCTTCCTCTTCTCCCTCTATGAGCAGTTTCACATTGCAGGGAAGTTTCCCATTTGTTTTCAGATGTGATTCAATTGCTTTAATGTGAGTGAATACCTGACCTTTATCGTCAGCACTTCCTCTGGCGAATATTTTTCCATCCTTAATTGAAGGTTCAAAAGGGGGTGAATCCCATAGTTCCACAGGGTCAACCGGTTGAACATCATAATGTCCGTAAATCAGAACCGTTGGTTTATCATGTCCTGCTTCGAGCCACTCGCCATAAACTATAGGATGTCCATCAGTGGGGATTATTCTTGATTTGCTTATTCCTATTTTCTGCATATTAGAACACAGCCATTCGGAACAACGTTTCATATCAGTGTTGTATTCAGAATCACTGCTGATACTTGGTATCTTTAAAAATTCAATCAGTTCTGCTAAATGCCTGTCCTGATTGCTCTCAATGAAGTCAATATAATTTGCCATTTCATTATCTCACAAATTTTTCAAAATTATGCATACAATATACAAATTTCTGAATTTATAATAAAAAACCTGTGATAATAATTTAATGATGCTGTTGAGTAATCATTACAATTATTTGAAATGAGAGTTTATCTGATTTCAATTGCTTTTTGTGCGGCGGACTGTTCGGCTTGTTTTTTGTTTCTTCCTGTACCTGTGGCAATCAACTGCTCATCTACATATACACCAATTGTAAAAATTTTGTCATGGTCGGGACCTTTTTCGTCAATGACTAAATATCGCGGAGAATCCTTGCCTTCTGCCTGTACGCTTTCGAGTAAAATACTTTTATAATTGGTATCCTGCATAACTGAATTATTCATTTCAATAGGGAGGAGTGAATTTACAATAAAATTCTTTACAGCGTCAAGACCGGAATCCAGATATATGGCTCCAATCAATGCTTCAACAGTATCTGCAAGAATGGAATTGCAACCGTTTTCAACAGATTTTTCGGCACTGTAGCTCATCATAATGAACTTTTCCAGTCCCATTTTTCTTGCACATAAAGTTAAGGAAGACTCATTTACAAGCCAAGAACGCATTTTTGTAAGTTCTCCTTCCGGTACATGCGTATGGAGTGAAAAAAGATAGTCTGCAACAACCATTCCCAATACTGCATCACCTAAAAATTCGAGCCGTTCATTTGATAGAACTTTTTCATTATTCAATACTTGAAGATATGAGCGGTGAAGAAGAGCCTGTTCAAAAATTTCATTGCTTTTAATCTGAACATTCAATATATCTTCGAGTTCGGTTTTTTTTTCGGAATCTAAATATCCAACCAGTGGGAAATTCCCTTTCTGGTTGGATAAATATCTAAAATACTTTTTTAGAGGAGAAAATCTTAACAGACCATTATATAATTGATGAAAAATTTCGATTTTTTCGCCTCCTATTATTATTTTTCATACTTTTTGAAAAGTAAAGTTGCATTATGTCCGCCAAAACCAAAAGTATTGCTCAAGGCAACTTTTACCTCTTTGTCAATTGGTTTGTTAGGTGTGTAATTCAAGTTACAAACCGTATCTGGAGTAGTGTAATTTATGGTTGGCGGTATTTTGTTGTTCTTAATAGCTAAGATTGTGGCTATTGATTCAACAGCTCCTGCGGCACCAAGTAAATGTCCTGTCATGGATTTTGTTGAACTTATAGCTAACTTTCCTTCAGTTACATGAGAACCAAAAACAGTTTTAATCGCTGTTGATTCATTTTTGTCATTATGTGGTGTCGAAGTTCCATGAGCATTGATATAATCAACATCTTCGGGTTTCAAATGTGCATCTTCAATTGCTAATCGCATTGACCTGACTGCACCCTCTCCGCCTTCAGCAGGTTGAGTTATATGAAAAGCATCGTCTGTATAACCTATTCCAGCAATTTCAGCATAAATTTTAGCACCTCTATTCAATGCATGCTCATGAGTTTCGAGAATGATTACACCACCGCCTTCACCCATAACAAACCCGTCTCTATCTTTGTCAAAAGGTCTGCTTGCGGTTGCCGGGCTGTCATTTCTTGTCGAAAGAGCTTTCATAGAATTAAAGCCACCAACGCCCATAGGACAAAGAACCGCTTCGCTTCCACCAACAACCATAACGTCAGCCATACCTCTTTGAATAATCATAAAGGCATCGCCAATAGCATGTGATGATGTTGCACAAGCAGAAACTGTCGCATAGTTTGGTCCTTTTAATCCCCAGCGAATTGCTATATGACCTGGTGCAATATCGGAAATAAGCATAGGGATGAAGAACGGAGATATCCTGTCAGGTTTTCCATTTCTTTCATATAGTAACTGTTGCTGGTGGTGATAAGTCCACATTCCACCGATACCCGAACCAAAAATAACACCGACTCTCTCTCTGTTAGTCTTTTCAAAATTTATCCCTGAGTCAGCTACAGCCATTTCAGCAGATGAAATTGCAAACTGAGTAAACAAATCCATTCGTTGAATTTCTTTTCTGTTTAAGTGCAGTAAAGGGTCATAATTTTTAACTTCACATGCAAACTTTGTATCAAATTCACTTGCATCGAAGTGTGTTAAAAAATCAGCTCCACTTTTTCCTTCCATCATGGAATTCCAAAAATCCTCAACAGTATTTCCTATTGGGGTAACCGCACCCATACCTGTTACAACAACACGCGGGAAATTATAATTTGCCATAAACTTTCTTCAAATTAATTTATCAAAAACCAAAATCATTCTTCCTTGAATAGAAAGATTTTATATCTTCCTTGCGCAGGATGAATCTATCAGAATACTTTTTTTAAATAAAAACTAATACTGATTTTCAGTATTAATTTATTAAATTCTAAACTTTGAATTATAATCCTTTTTCGCCTAAGAATTTAACAACATCACCAACATTCTGAATTTTTTCAGCATCGTTGTCTTCAATAGTGATATTAAATTCTTTTTCAAAGTCCATAATTAATTCAACTGTATCAAGAGAATCTGCACCCAAATCTTTTGTGAAATTTGCATCTTCAGTTACTTGAGATTCTTCAACTCCAAGTTTCTTTACAATAATTTCTGTTACTTTTGCCTTTAAATCAGCCATTTTATACCTCAATAAAATAATTAAACATATTTAAAATCTATTAAAAAAATATTTTACTTAAAAATCCATTATTTTCTTCATCAAAAATCAAAACTACATTGCTAATCCACCATCAACATGCAAAACCTGTCCGGTAACATAAGCCGAATCTTCAGACGAAAAGAACAAGCATGCATTAGCAATGTCGTCAGGTGTTGCCCCTCTTTTCAAAGGAATGTTATCTAAATAAGTTTGCTTTTGCTCATCTGTTAACTTTTCTGTCATAGGAGTAATTACATATCCCGGAGCTATGCAGTTAACCAAAATATTTCTGGTTCCAAATTCTTTAGCTAATGATTTTGTCAAACCGACTAATCCTGCTTTTGAAGATGAGTAGTTTGCCTGTCCGGCATTACCTATTGAGCCGACAATAGAACCCATATTAATAATCCTGCCGCTTCGCTGTGACATCATTTTTCTGCAAACAGCTTTTGAGCACAAAAATGCTCCTTTCAAATTTGTATTTAAAACAGCATCCCAATCACTTTCAGACATCCTCATAACCAATGTATCGCGTGTAATACCGGCATTGTTAACCAAGATATCAATCGTGTCAGAACCTTTACTGACCTCTTCGATAGCTTTTGCAACAGAATCCTCATTTGTAACATCAGTTTGGACTATAAATATAGAATCTCTCAGTTCAGGGTTTTCTATAAAATCTTCTACTTTTTCAGGAATTACATAATCCAATGCGAAAACTTTTGCACCTTCAGATGCAAACTTCTCGACAATTGCTTTACCAATGCCTCTGCAACCACCTGTTACTATAGCTGTTTTATTCTTTAATCTATTCATTCTTGCTTATTTAACGAAATTATAAATTTTTATTTCTTTTATTCGCATTTTACAAAATTATTTTTATGAAAATCAAAATAACTAAAGTTTCTATTTTACGAAATTTAATTGAGTTATCAAAGATATTTTATTAAATCTTCTCCTTTGTCAATACCTTCAATTTCAACATCGCTTAATGTTCTTTTGACTAAACCCTGCAAAACACTTCCTGCTCCGACTTCAATATATTTGTCAAATCCATCTGATTTCATGTTATTCAATGTCTGAGTCCAAAGCACCGGTGAAGTTAATTGTTCAATTAGAGAGCTTTGCAATTCCTTGGCATTTGTTACCGGCTTACCTGTATAATTAACATAAACCGGTACTGTTGCATCCTTGAACTCAGTATTTAAAATTGCTTTTTCCAACTCTTTTTTTGCAGGTTCCATTAATGGAGAATGAAAAGCACCGCTGACGACAAGTTCTTTAACCATTCTTGCTCCAGCTTCCTTGAACTTTTCTATATTATTTCTCAAGTGCCCGGCAGAACCCGAAATAACTATTTGCCCGGGAGAATTAAAATTAGCAGGAACCACAAAAAGTCTTTTTGAAGCATCAGTCAGACTTATGCATACCTCCTCAACGATTTTATCATCAAGGTTGATTACAGCAAACATAGTACCGGGTTCAACTTCTCCGGCACGAAACATTAAATCTCCACGTAAGGCAACTAATGTTAATGCATCTTTGAAATCAAGGACACCAGCTGAATATAATGCCGCATATTCACCAATAGAATGTCCGGCAACTCCTGAAAAGTTTATAGATTGTTTTCCGGCATTCTGAGATTGTCGGTTGTCATCCTGAGCTTGACGAAGGATGTCAATAATCAATGAGCTATGCAAAAACAGAGCAGGCTGGGTATATCTGGTTTCTTTCAAAGTTTCCAAAGGACCTTCAATACAAATCTTACTAAGCTCATAACCCAAAATTTTATCGGCTGATTCAACCTGTGTTTTTGCAGATGGATATGTTTCGATAATGTCTTTCATCATACCCACATATTGTGAACCTTGTCCCGAAAATAATAATGCTGTCTTCATTAATCTATTATTCACTATTAGTTATTCACTATTCACTGTTTAGTTATTCATATTCCAAATAAAATATATCGCTCCCCATGTCCAACCGGCACCAAAACTAGATAGAATCAATTTATCTCCCTTTTTCAATTTTCCTGCATTTAACCATTCCGACAAACAAATAGGTATCGTTCCTGCAGTAGTATTTCCGTATTTATCAATATTAACCATAACCTTAGATGGGTCTAATTTCATTCTGTCGGCAGTTGCTGATATTATTCTTAAATTTGCCTGATGAGGAACCAGCCATGCTATATCATCAGCTTTAAGATTATGCTTTTGCATTATTTCTAAAGAAATATCCGACATTCCCTTAACAGCCGTTTTAAAAACATTTGGTCCATCCTGAAAAATATAATGCTCTCGGTTCTTCACAGTTTCTTCGCTTGCGGGTTTTGCACTGCCTCCGGCTTTCATATGCAAAAAAGGTTCGCCGGCTCCGTCAATATGAAGCAGGGAATCAATAAAACCCATATTGTCATCATCTGATGCTTCAATCAAAACACAACCTGCGCCATCTCCAAAAAGAACTGCTGTGGCTCTGTCCTGAAAATCCATGATTGAACTCATCTTATCTGCTCCGCAAAGTAATAACTTTTTACTTGCACCTGATTCGACTAATTTAACAGCTGTTGTTAATGAAAAAAGAAACGAAGAGCATGCCGCTGAGATGTCAAATCCCCATACATTCTTCAATCCCAACTTTCTTTGAACGATTGCAGCTGTTGATGGAAAAAAATGGTCAGGAGTAACAGTTGCTACAAGGATACAATCAATCTCATCCGGATTAATCCCTCTTTTTTCTATACATTCCTTAGCTGCAGGAACTATCAAATCTGAAGTTCCACCTTCTTTTAAAAATCTTCTTTCAGCTATACCGGTACGTGTAAAAATCCATTCATGATTTGTATCCAAATATTTTTCAAAGTATGAATTAGGATAGACATCTTCAGGTACATAATGTGCTATAGAAGTAATTGTCGCTCTCATATATATAAATTACTCGATAAAATCATAAAATAATTACTTATTTCCAATAGGTTCATCAAATATATTGGCTGTCACCCTTCAGATGATAACGCATTTTTTATTTTTGTATTAATATCATTATTAAACATTTCGACTGCTCGTTTCAACATATGCTTGATTGCTTTTGGTGATGATTTGCCATGACCTATTATGACAACTCCGTCAACTCCAAGCAAAGGAACACCACCGTATTCCTGATAGTCGAACTGCAAAAAAATCTTTTTTAAAAAGGGTTTCATGAAACCTGCTATTCCTAAATTAAAAATATTTTGTCTACTGAAAGCTACCACCTTTGATCTAAAAAATCCCGGAAAACTTTCAGCAAATTTGAGTATAATGTTTCCTGTAAAACCATCGCAAACAACCACATCTGCTGTTCCTTTTAAAATATCTCTGCCTTCAACATTCCCAATAAAGTTTAATTTACTTTCTTTAAGCAACCTATAGGTTTCCTGTATTGTTTCCGAACCTTTTGATTTTTCTTCCCCGATATTTAGCAATGCAATCTTTGGGTTGTCTATTCCAAGCATATTTTTCGCCTGAATGCTTCCCATAACAGCAAATTCATATAAGAATTTTGCTTTGCAGTCAATATTTGCCCCAACATCTAAAACAAAACATGGTGTCAGATTTTGTGAAGGGAAAAATGAACCGATAGCAGGTCTGCTTACACCTTTAATTCGTCCTAAAAGAATAGTTGCAGTAGAAAGTACTGCTCCGGTATTTCCTGCAGATACAAATGCATCAACATATCCCTGAACATGAAGTTCAAGACCTTTATAAAGTGATGTATTCTTGTTCCGGACTGCTGCTGTCGGGTCGTCATCCATCGTAATAACTTCGTCGGCATGAACTATCGAATAATTTAATTTTGAAAAATCAAACTGCTGTAATGCAGCCATGATTTTTTTCTCATCACCAACTAAAACGATTTCAACGTTTTTATCAATAAAAAATTCCTCACAAGCCTGAATAGCTCCTTGAACCTCATTAACGGGTGCAAAATCACCACCCATTGCGTCAAGTGCTATACGTAATACTTTTGAATCTTCTGCTTTTTTATCCATACAACCTGCAACTAATATTTAATAATAATTATCAAACATTTATATCAAATTGATAATTAAATTAAGCTTTAGCAACAGCTTTTCTACCGTTATAATATCCGCAATCCTGACAAGCTCTGTGAGCTAATTTTGTTGCCCCACACTGTGGACAAACATGTGCCTTTTCAGGAGTTGCTTTGTAATGAGTCCGCCTTTTATCTCTTCTTGTTGAAGAAATTTTTCGTTTTGGATGTGGCATTTTTCTATACTCAAATTATTTTACAATTAATTAATTACTATTTATCTTATTCAAAGGAGCCCATCTTTCATCAACTAAATCCGATTTCGGATTGTTTGCTTCAGAAGTATATTCAGGGAATATCTCCTTAAAATCTTTATCTCTAAACTCAGGTGCTACACGCTTCATCGGTAAATTAACAGCGAATATTTCCCGTATATCACCGGCTATATCAGCGTACTTACCATCAGCAGAAAGCTCTACTCCAACAGGTTCTTGCTTCTCATTCTTCTTAACAGTAGCCTGTCTTCTGCTGTCCGAAGTCTGCTTGCTTTCTGCTACAAACGACAAATTCACCTCAACATTTATTGTCTCAATAAATTCTTCCAGACTTATATCACACATCATCCTTGCATTACATTGTGCAACAGCAAACAGAGTGTATCTGCTTCCAATTTTTTTTAACTTACCTTTGAGGCTTATCTCCCCAAAGTATTCTTCAAACATTTCAGGTACTTCTTCAACGGGAACCTGCATATCTACTTTATGTTCCCCATCATTCAAACCCTGAATAAATATATTAAACATTTCTATTTTTTCCGTTTTGACAAAGAACTACAAAATTACGAAAGATTATGTATAAATCCAAAAAAACAAAAGAGTTTGTCGGCAGTACGAAAAATCAAAAACAAATATTTTATTATCAAAATATCTCAGAAATATAAAATTTTCTTCTTTCTAATTTCTTCTTTCCTTTTCTATTTTCTTTTTTCTTTTTTCTAATTTCTATTTACTGGCATCCGATTCTCGAAATTTGTTCTTTTGCTATTGGAGCCAGTTTCCCCGATGTGTCGTATTTGATAACTAACCTGTAATTAGCACAGGCACTTTCAATATTCTTTATATTCTGATAATAAGTTGCAATGTATAAATAAGCTATGGGGGTATCAACCTTGTATTTGACCCATTCCTGTGCAGATGACCTTAACTTATTGTAATTCTTGGCTTTATAATATAAATTGCAAATTTTTGCATAAGCATTTGGTATTAACCAGCCATACTTAGCCGTATCCTGCGTGATATTTTGTATAACAAATTCAAGATAATATGTCGCACTGTCGTCCATTTCAATTTTTGCGAAAGCATCGGAAACATATAGTAATGAAAGATAATCGCTTGTGTCTTTTTTGAAACTTTCCATAAAATACTGTCTTGAAGCATCAGCCGAATCCATTCTTAAATAACTTGAACCTATATAGAAAAATGTCTTAGCAGAAAACTCATCTTCACAAGCAGTTATCCTCTTCAACATCATATCAATAGTTTCCGGGTACTTGTTCAGCACAAACATCATAGCTCCCGTTTTAAAAATCAGTTTACAGCGGGATGGGTCTTTTTCAATAATTTGTTTATATTGCTCGACTGCCATTAATGTATCACCTAGCTGAAATGAAGCGGCTCCATACCTCTCCATATCCTCAAGGGATATCGTGTCCAGAGTACGAAGTGAATCATAAGTCGCCATTGATTTATCATACTGCTTTGCATCAAAATAACATCTGGCTAATAAAAGATATGCTTTACTTCTAACACTGTCTATATGTTCGGCACAGTATTTCAAATGCGGTTCGGCACTGTCGCATTGAGCAAGCTCATATAATGATTGAGCTAAATACCATCTTCCCAAAGGACTGTTTGGTCTTAGCTGAACATACTGATACAAAGATTGAGCCGCCGGTTCCCATTTTAGAGAATAAAACAGAATCTTGCCTTGTTCAAAATATGCTCTTGCATTCATTGGGTCTTGTTTTGTTATTGTATTCCATTCCTGAAGTGACCTTTTAAATAATTCGTTGGCTAGATCCTTGTCAAAATCGAACTCACGGTTAGCAAGCCAATAGTATGAAATAGCAAGTTTGGTTCTTGCCTCAACATTACTTTCTTCTATGCCCAACGCTTCTTCATAATTATTTTTTGCAAGTTCATATACTCCCTGAGCAAAATATAAATCTCCAAGAGCAATATATGCATCAGGGATATTTTTATTGATTTCCCTTGCTTTTGTTATGTTTAACTCAGCTTGTTTCATTGAATCAGCCGCAAGATAAACCTGTCCGAGACACAAATAGTTTATGGGGTCGCCTTTGTCTTCTTTAACTGCTTCCTGAGCCATTTTTATTGCACTAAAATGCTTTTTCAAGCCTGAATAAGTAAAGGCAATCTTCCGCATTAATTTAGTTTTATTGTCATCTATATCATTTGCCTTCAAATACATAATCAAAGCAGAATCCGGATTTTCCAATTCTGTATATATATCACCGGCAAGTATCATCAAATCATAATCTTTACGATTTTCAGCAACTGCAGAGGGTATGTATTTTACAGCATTTAAATAATCCTTATTATTCGCCAAACTTTTAAGCATTTCTTTATTAGACTGCGAAAAAGCACTGCTTAAACCTATTATACATATTAATAAAATTAATCCAACATTTCTCATTTTTATACCTTAATATCAATAAAATTTTTCTAACTTCTTTTCCCTTCTCCCTTCTCCTATTCTTCAATCAGCTTAATCTTCGCATAAGCCGGAACAATACCCGAATTATTAAAATACGACTGAACAACAAATTCTCTTTCGAGAAACATTGCAAACCAAAAAGCACGATCGCGTTGTTTCTTAAGTATATAGACGTAATGATTAACAATATATGGGTAATATTTTCTTAAAATATTTGCTTGATGAACGACATGAGGGAAAATATATTTTCCAGAGGAGTCAACAAAGCTTATCATCAAACATTTAAAATTAGAATCTTTCACGATTTGGGATAAGTATCCGATACCAATTGCATTAGGATTTTCCGTGACATATTGTTTAACCATGTCAGAATTTTTCTGAAAGATAAGTTTATTTTTAGCGGGACTACCTTTCAGGACAATTTTTTGCAAATTAGCATATTCCGATGAAGTATAGTCGTTGCTAACTATCACAGGTTCTTTTTTCAATAGAGGAAAATAATCTTTCAATTTTTTCTCCTGTTTAGATAAAAATTCATTTATCTGGGTATCGGCAATACTATCCAAAGGAAAATCTTTATTGACATAAAATACTAATCCGTCAATAGCATAAATTGCTCTTTCATGAGGTTCAACCTTAAAAACCTTCATAAGTGAATCTTCGTCCTTAAGATAATCTCTTGGTGTAACAATCACTTTTGCATTTCCTGCCAATAACTGAGACATAGCTTCACGTGAAGTTACTTTCAGAAAAGTCGGATGAATTTCCTTATATGCCGAATCATACATATGAAATACCGGTTGCATAAAATCCCATACGGCTTCATCAACAAGGCATGTAATTGTCCCTGAATTAACAGATTCATAAATCCCCGTAGCTTTCGGGTCTTTTTGCGAATTGTTGCACCCGATTAACAAAATACAAAACAATCCAATAATTAAGACGGATTTATTAAAATAATTCGTAATTGAATTCTGAATTCTGAATTCTGAATTCTGAATTCCATTCGTAATTCGTAATTCGTAATTCGCAATTAAATCCCGTCTGCCGTCTGCTGTCTGCCGTCTGCTACTGCTCATCTTCATCCTCCTCAACATCAAAGTTATACCTTTTCACCTGAGAGTAATAAATGATAATTCTATAAGTACCGAATAAAATAAAAACGATTCCCATAATCATGATGAAAGTGGAATCCCAATTTGGATTCGACAATAGACCACTGACCATAACGGCACCTAATATAATTATTAATGCCCTGATGCTGTAATTTATAATGTGAACCAACATAATACCCTAACTCCAAAAAATTTAAACTTTTGAAAAAAAACCCCGACAAAATACCGGGGCTTTATTCACTTCTCATTTTTCACTTTTCACTTCTCACAAAATCTATCTCAACCTAAACGTAACAGGAATAGTTACCCAACAAGTAACCGGTGTTTTGTTTTGGATTGCCGGAGTGAAAACTGATGACATAACAGCTTTAACTGCCGCATCATTCAACTGCTCGTTATCCGAATACTCAACTCTGTGTCTTCTTGGTTTTCCGTCTTTTTCAACAAGAACACGAATTAAGACTTTTCCTTCGATACCGGCACGTCTTGCAATTTCAGGATAAACAATTTTCTTTTGTAATTCACCCAAATCAATATATGGCTCCTTCTCAACAGGAATAAACTCATCAATTCCGGGTTCCTGGTCCTTCGTGTTTACCTTAACGTCTTCTTTTGCATCAAAGTCAATATTAGCAGAAAATCCTCCAAGGTCGATACCGTCACCACCCTCGGCAGAGGCACGTGAAAGCACATCCATATCGGCAAACTCCTGTAAGTCCTCTGTAATCTGTGCATCAGGTACAGGAACAGGTGTACCGGCTCTTGCGGCAGGACCAGTATTTATTATTGTTTCAGTTGGAGGAGGAGGCATTTCTTCATCAGCTCCGGGAGGAGGCAAATTCTCAAGTTTCAGTTTTACAAGTGGTGCAGTTTTCAATATTGCAGTGCTTGACGCCGAAATTGTAACAAAAGCCCAATACAAAAGAATCAACAGCATAAAAAGAGCAATTGTCAAAACAAATCCTCTGATAGTATGCTTATTTATATATTGTTTAAGTTCTATTGCACCATATTCAGATGCCGCCGGTATTTCTAATGCAATATTTGTCATTTCACACCTCCCACTTTTAATGTGTCCTCACCAATCAGCTTTGCATCGTCATCTGTAAAGTTAGCTAAAGTAAATTTTCTTTTTCTTTTTGTAGGATTTCCTTCCTCATCTTTTTCAGAACCAATTACTTCTGTAATTTTCACCTCAGCTAAATTTAGTTCATCTAAAATATTGACAACCAAACCATAGGAAGCTTCTGGAGAAACTTTCAAAGAAGTAATCAGTTTATTTCTGACCTTGAGTTTAAGATTTTCTCGTTCAGCTAATTCCCTGAGTTTTTCCAGTTTAACTTTTTCAGGTTCGTCTGTTCCAATATTCCAAAAGATTTGTCCATCCTTGCGAACAGTAAATGTCATCAGTTCGCTTTCCTTAACCTCAACATTTAAAAGCAATTCAGGAGGAATTGACATTTCCATAACCTGTGGTGCCGCCA
>CAZEHW010000006.1:0-14618 GCA_964511865.1 uncultured Hyphomicrobiales bacterium
TAATTTATCAAAAAAATATGGATAAAAAAAATAAATTGTTCTACAATAATTAATTAACTTAAAATTCATAAATTTAGATAATATATTTAAATAATTTTATGTTATTTTTGAGTTTGAATTTTTTACAATAATTGAGAGTTTTATGAGAGCAGTAATTCCGGTTGCGGGTGTTGGAACAAGATTAAGACCCCACACATATTCTTTACCTAAAGTTTTGTTAAATGTAGCAGGAAAGCCAATTTTAGCTCATATTATGGATGCCATAATTGAACAGGGGATAACTAAGGCAACGATTATTACCGGCTATATGAGAAAGGATGTTGAATCATTTGTAAGAGAAAGATATGATATTCAGGTAGATTTTGTTCCTCAAAAGGAATCTTTGGGCTTAGGGCATGCAATATGGACAGGAAAGGATACATATGATGATGAACCATTAATGATTATTTTGGGAGATACTGTTTTTGATGTTGATTTGAAATTAGCGGAGAAATCAGGCATTTCTTCAATTGGTGTGAAAAAAGTTGATGACCCAAGAAGATTTGGAGTTGTTGTAAAAAATGAGGATGGAATAATTACAAAATTTGTCGAAAAACCTAAGGAATTTGTTTCTGATTTAGCAATAGTTGGATTATATTATATAGCAAACCCGAAGTTACTCAAGCAATGTTTAAATGAAATAATTAAAAAAGATATTCAAACAAGTGGTGAATATCAATTGACTGATGCTTTACAGCTTATGTTGGAAAAAGGAGAAAAGTTTTCTTCATTTCAGGTTGAAGGATGGTTCGATTGTGGTAAACCGGAAACACTTTTATCCACAAACAGGCACTTATTGGACAAACAAAATCAATTTCCGGCACCAAACGGTTCAGTAATTGTCCCACCTGTTTTCATTGCTCCTGATGCAAAAATTGAACGTTCCATTATTGGTCCTTATGCTACTGTTGCTGACGGTGCTGTGGTCGAGGACAGTATTATTCGAGATACTATCATCAGTAATGGAGCCAAGGTGTCTTCATCTCTTTTAAATGAATCAATAATTGGAAATAATGCTCATGTAAAAGGAAATTTTATCAAAATGAATGTAGGGAACTCGAGCGAGATAAATTATTAGCGTTTGAAAGAAAATGGTTAATATAATTTTTAATAATTTATATTAACAAATGTTTAAGTATATTATTGAACATTTGCCTTACAACCGAATACTGACAATATCATTAAATGGAATAAAAGATGGGACACCAAATTATTGACGAAAACCTGATTTATAATATTTTGCAGGATGCTTCACAAAAACAAAATGCGAATGTTGATGAAATATTAAATAAAGCTTTAAAACTTCAAGGATTGGAATTATTTGAAATAGCTACATTGCTACAAATTACCGATGATACAATCTTAGAAAAATTATTCAAAACTGCATTAAAAATTAAGCAGAGTATATATGGAAACCGATTGGTTCTTTTTGCTCCTCTTTATATTTCAAATTTTTGTTCAAATAACTGCTTGTATTGTGGTTTCAGAAAAGACAATAAAGAAATTTTCAGAAAAACACTTACTATTGAAGAAATTAAAGCTGAAACTCTGGAAATTCTAAAACAAGGGCAAAAACGAGTTCTAATACTTATGGGTGAAGAACATAAAAACTGTACATTCGATTATTTTTTGGAAGCAATTAAAGCAGTTTATAGTGTAAAAGATGAAAAAGGAAGCTCAATCAGGAGAATTAATATTGAAATAGCTCCTTTATCTGTTGAAGAATTTAAGAAGCTTAATCAAGTGTCAATTGGAACATATACTGTTTTTCAGGAGACCTATCATCGTGAAACCTACAAAAAAATGCATCCAAGCGGAAAGAAAGCAAATTATGACAAACGTATCGAAACAATGGACAGAGCTTTATCCAATGGTCTTCATGATGTAGGGATTGGTGCTTTATTTGGCTTATATGACTACAAATTTGAAGTTATGTCTTTGATTATGCATGCTAAGTATCTGGATAAAAAATTTAATGTTGGACCTCATACTATATCTATTCCGAGAATTTATTCTGCAAAGAATGCTCCGATTTCTGAAAATATTCCTTATAAAGTTTCAGACAAAGATTTTAAAAAGCTGGTCGCTGTTTTACGTTTAGCAGTACCATATACAGGCATGATTCTTTCTACCCGTGAACCCGCAAGTTTAAGAATTGAACTGTTTGAATTAGGAATATCACAAGTAAGTGCCGGTTCAAAAACCAGCCCGGGGGGATATAAGCAGGCATTTAGTGAGGATATTGCAGACGGACAATTTTCACTTAATGATACTCGTACTTCCGGTGAAGTTATCTCAGACTTAATCAGGCATGGTTTTATCCCGTCTTTTTGTACTGCTTGTTATCGACTTGGCAGGGTTGGAGAAGATTTCATGGATTTAGCCAAACCGGGATTAATTAAGTTAAATTGTCATCCAAATGCTTTACTGACTCTTAAAGAGTATTTAGTTGATTACGCAAATTTGGAAACCCAAAAGATAGGTCAGGAATTAATTCAAAGAGAACTGAATGAAATTCCAAGTGAAAACAGAAAACAAAAAACAATTGAATACTTGAAGAGAATCGAAGCAGGTGAAAGGGACTTGTATTTTTAGTTTAATGAGTTCTTATAAATTGAAAGAATATTTTGATTACGAAAAAAATAAACAGTAAAGAACTCTAATAATTGAGTCCTTTACTGTAATTACTAATACAAAAATTAAAAAACCTAAATCAATCCGGCTTTGTGTTTTTCTTCCAATCTCTTTAGCATGTCTTGTGTCATCGAGTCCAAATCATAGGAAGGATTCCATCCCCATTCGTCTCTTGCTGCAGAGTCATCAACGCTATCGGGCCAAGAATCTGCAATTACCTGACGGAAGTCCGGCTCATAGTCAATTGTAAATCCCGGTTTGAACTTTCTTATAGAATTAGCTAGTGTTTTCACGTCGAAACTCATAGAGCCAACATTGAAATCATTGTGATGTTTTAGATTCTCAAAAGGAGCTTCCATTAAATCTACAGTGGCTTTGATGCAATCAGGCATATACATCATCGGGAGTTTTGTTTCTTCTTTAACAAAACAAGAGTAATGGTTTTTCTTAACTGCTTCATAATATATACCAACAGCATAATCTGTTGTTCCACCACCCGGGAAAGTTTCTGCTGATATTATTCCCGGATAACGTAAACCTCGGCAATCAAGCCCAAATTTATTAACAAAATAATCTCCTAAAACTTCACCGGCTACTTTTGTTACTCCGTACATTGTAGCTGGATGAAGCGGGGTTGATTGTGGAGCTATTGAAGGACAATCCGGTCCCCAAACAGCAATCGAACTTGGTATAAACACCCTTGTAAGATGGTGTTTAACAGCCAAATTCAGAACATTTAATGAACCATTAATATTGACATCCCAGCAAAGCATGGGATTTGTTTCACCGACTCCTGACAATATAGCAGCCATATGAACAATAGTATCAATTTCATATTTTTTTATTAATACTTCAATATCATCATTATTTTTAATATCAAGTGACTCAAAAGGTCCATCACTCCATTGCGAAGTATTAGCAGGTAATCTGCAGTCAGAAGCTACAACATTTTCTGCTCCATACTTTTTTCTTAAAACTGGGGTTAATTCAGAGCCAATTTGTCCTAAAGCACCCGTAACTAAAATCTTCTTAATTTCTTTCTTCATAATAGCAATCGAATTAAATTATCTCTTTAAGTTTTATTAATTAAGTTTTATATCATTTTCAGTTCTTTTCCAACTTTAGTAAATGCTTTAACAGCTTTGTCAACCTGTTCGGTTGAGTGACCGGCAGAAAGCTGGACTCTGATTCTGTCCTTACCTTTTGGAACAACAGGGAAAGAAAAAGCAATAACATAAATTCCTTCTTCAAGCATTTTATTAGCAAAATCTACTGCCAATTGAGAACAGTTGTCATATTTACCGAACATAATTGGAACAATAGGATGAATACCTGGAATAATATCAAATCCTGCTTCAGTCATTTCTTTTCTGAATTTCATTGTATTTCTTTCAAGCTTGTCTCTTAAATCCGGTGAAGCTGTTAATAAATCCATTACTTTGATTGTAGCTCCAACAGTTGCTGGTGGGACTGTATTTGAAAAGAGATAGGGGCGGGCTTTATTTCTCATCCAATCAATAATCTCTTTATGTCCTGAAATACAACCTCCTGAAGCACCTCCGAGTGCTTTGCCAAAAGTAGTTGTTATGATATCAACTCTGCCCATAACAGCAAAATGTTCGTGTGTTCCGCGTCCGGTTTTTCCCATAAATCCTGTAGAGTGTGAATCATCAACCATTACTAAAGCGTCATATTTTTCTGCTAAATCACAAATTTCATCGAGCTTTGCAATATCGCCATCCATTGAAAAACATCCATCAGTTGCAATCATTTTGAAGCGACAACCTGATTCATTTGCTTCTTTTAGGCAGCGTTCGAGGCCTTTTAGAGTTTTTCCGGTTGATGGGTCAGGTTCTTCAGTATTTGACATGTTCCCATGATTATAAATCCAACGTTGTGCCCTGCAAAGGCGGATTCCGTCAATAATTGAGGCATGATTCAAAGCATCAGTGATAATCGCATCTTCAGGACCAAGGAGTGGTTCAAATACAGCACCATTTGCATCAAAGCAGGATGAGAATAAAATGGTATCTTCCATACCTAAAAAATCAGAAACTTTTTTCTCAAGGATTTTGTGAATATCCTGTGTTCCGCAAATAAAACGAACTGATGACAAACCATAACCCCTGGAATCTATTTCTTCATGTGATGCTTTGATTAAATCAGGATGTGATGACAAACCAAGATAGTTATTTGCGCAAAAATTTAATACTTTTTTACCATTAACTTCAATTTCAGCTCCCTGCGGACTTTCAATGATTCTTTCATGCTTAAAAAGTTTTTGTTCATGTAATCCTTGGAGTTCAGAACCAAGAAATTCTTTCATTTTTCCATACATAATTTTATCTCCATTAACTATTTCAAATAAAACATTGTTTTTAAATATTTAATTCAGATTAATAAATATTAACCTTGATTTATAAAAAAATAAAATTAAGCAAGAAATATAATCCTTGCAAGATTTTTTCGATTGTTTAGTTTATTATTATGAAATTACTTCAGATTTAAAGCATCGAAATGTGCAGAAATCGTTTTATTGATATCCTCAATAGTATGAGCTGTCGAAACGAACATTGCCTCGAATTGTGCCGGAGCTAAATATACACCGGATTCCAACATTTTGTGAAAATATACAGCATATTTTTTTGTATCTGATTTAATAGCAGAATTGAAATCAGTTACAGGTTCTTCTGTGAAGAACTGGCAAAGCATCGAGCCAACACGGTTGATTGTGTAATTCAAATTAGACTTTTTGAAATTTTCTCTCATTCCTTTTTCAAGTATTGCAGATTTTTCCTCAAGTTCCATGTAAATTTCAGGATGTTCTTTTATATGTGTTAATGCAGAAATTCCGGCAGTCATTGCAATAGGGTTTCCACTCAAGGTTCCTGCCTGGTAAACAGGACCGGCAGGGGAGATGTGGTTCATTATTTCAGCTTTTCCTCCAAATGCACCCACAGGAAAACCACCACCGATAATTTTTCCGAGCGTAGTCAAATCAGGTAAAATACCGTATAGTTCCTGTGCACCTCCTTGAGAAACTCTGAAACCAGTCATAACTTCATCGAAGATTAAAATGATTTTTTCTTTAGTACAGATTTGTCTGAGTTCTTGCAAAAATGTTTTGTCAGCAGGGACTACACCCATATTACCTGCAATAGGTTCGATGATTAATCCGGCAATTTCTCCTTTGTTGTTATGAATAAGTTCTTTTACAGATTCAATATCGTTGAAATTTGCTACCAAAGTATCAGCCGCACTTGCTTTTGAAACACCCGGGCTAGTCGGTACACCGAAAGTTAAAGCACCTGAGCCGGCTTTGATTAAGAATGAGTCACCATGACCGTGATAGCATCCTTCAAATTTAATTATTTTGTCTTTTCCTGAATAACCTCGTGCTAATCGTATAGCTGACATAGTCGCTTCTGTTCCGCTGTTAACCATTCGAACCATTTCGATTGATGGCATTAGTTCACAAACCAATTCTGCCATTTTTACTTCAAGTTCTGTAGGAGTGCCAAAGCTTGTTCCTTTATCCAGTGCTTCTTTTACTGCATTTATTATGAAATCGGGATTATGTCCGAAAAGGTGAGGTCCCCAACTGCCGATGTAATCAATGTATTCATTGCCGTCAACATCATAAATTTTAGAACCTTTCCCTCTTTCCATGAAAATTGGTGTACCGCCGACAGATTTAAATGCACGTACCGGTGAATTAACTCCTCCCGGAATCCTCTTCTTAGCTTCTTCAAATAATTTTATACTTTTATCAATTTTCATTTTATTTCGTTTTCTGCTATCCGTTGTCCGTTATCTGTTTTTTCATTCATCCTGAGCTTGTCGAAGGATGATTGAATTAGTAATTGTTAATTATCTTAGCTGCTTCTTTAGCAAAATAAGTCAAAATCATATCAGCCCCTGCTCTCTTAATCGCAGTGAGGGTTTCAATCATAATCTTGTCATGGTCCAACCAACCTTTTTCAGCCGCAGCTTTAATCATGGAGTATTCCCCGCTCACCTGATAAGCCGCTGTGGGCATACCAAACTCAGTCTTTACCCTATGAATGATATCCAGATAAGCTCCTGCAGGTTTCACCATCACAATATCCGCACCCTCAAAAATATCTTCTTCAACTTCCCTCAATGCTTCATCGGAATTAGCAAAATCCATTTGATGTGATTTCCTGTCTCCAAACTTGGGAGCACCTTCTGCCGCTTCACGGAAAGGTCCGTAAAAAGCAGATGCATATTTTGCAGAATAGCTCATAATAGGAAGATTTTTAAATTTGTGGGTATCGAGAGTTTGTCTGATAGCAGCAACCCTTCCGTCCATCATATCCGATGGAGCTACCATATCAACACCTGCTTTTGCTTGTGCCAATACTATTTTCGATAGATGAATCAATGTATCATCATTCATTACTTCATCGCCTTAAATTATTACTCAATGACCGTGATCGGTATATTCACACATACAAACATCACCAATAACAAGCAATCCGGGAACTTTTTCTTTTATAGCACGAATGGCTCTTTGGATAATACCGTCTTCAGATTGAGCATCAGAGCCGATTTCGTCTTTCTTCTCAGGAATACCGAATAAAATTACGGCAGGAATTCCCAAATCCCTGACTTCCTTACATTCTTCTACCAAAACATCAATTGACATTTGAAAAACACCGGGCATTGAGCTAATCGGATTTTTTATTTTCTCACCATTGACAACAAAAAGAGGATAAATAAAATCCTTGACGGAAAGCGATGTTTCCCTCATCATAACCCTCAATATCGGATTATTCCTTAATCTCCTAAATCTTTTAAATTCCACCTGTGCCATATTATCTTTCCTTGCAAATATCTTAAATCTTAAAAAAATCGTTATCAGTTATCCGTTTTCCGTTATTTTTTTTACTTTACAAACTTTATGAACTTTAAAACTTTCTACTGATTCCATCCTTCGACAAGTTCAGGATGACAAATTTTCATTATCAATTATCAATTTTCAATTATCAATTAACGAAGTCTGACTTCTTTAATAATTTTTCTCGCACCCATTTTCAAAACCGATTCGGCAAGAGCAATCCCTGCTTTTTCGGGAAAATCAAGTGAACCGGATATAGTGCTTCGGAAATAGTTCTTTCCGTCTACTGTTGCTACCAATCCGTCAATCAGCAACATCAATTGTCCCATAGTATTTTTCCTGATTTTAGCATAAGCTGCTATAGGTGTTTTGCATCCGCCACCGAGACGTTTAAGGAAAGCTCTTTCTGCCCTTGTCTCAATTACTGTATTTGGATGATTTACCTTCTTCAAAAGTTCTTTGATGAATTTATCATCCTGACGAATTTCAACACCTAAAGCACCCTGACCGACTGCCGGAAGCATATCCCTGATTTCCAACACACCGGATATGTATTCCTCCATACCCAACCGTTCAACACCGGCTTTGGCAAGTATAATGGCATCCCAATCGGATTCCAAATATTTCTTAATCCGTGTTTGGATATTTCCTCTCAAGTCGTGTATTGTTATATCCTTTCTGACATATCTTACCTGTGCCTGTCTGCGTAAAGAGCCGGTTGCTATCACTGCATTTTTTGGGAGTTTCCTTATTGACATTCGTTTTTCTTTTGATATAATAACATCCTCCGGGCTTTGACGTTCCGTAACAGCTCCCAATATCAAACCAGCCGGTAAATCCGTAGGCAAATCCTTGAGTGAATGAACTGCTAAGTCAATTTCACCTGACAGCAACTCATTTTCAATCTCTTTTGTGAAAAGTCCTTTTCCTTCGATTTTATCCAAAGCAGTATCCAAAACCTTATCACCTTCGGTTTTAATCAATTTCAAATTGATATCCAATTGTGGATATTGTCTTTTAATAATCTTCTTTATGTACTCTGCCTGCCAAATAGCCAGTTCGCTTGCTCTCGTACCAATTAAAATTTTTCTGTTTTCCATAACCACTAAATATTTGAATTCATATTAAATATAAATAACAAATATAAGAAAAAGAATTATGATAGGATTGCATGATGGCTTTTTGTAAATAGAATGTTTTTAATTTATTTTAACTAAACTTTCTGAAAGTCACAAAGTTCAAAAATTTGTGAAGATGAAGTAAACAATAGGACAATTGAACTAAAGAACTAACTCCAAACTCCCGGTATCTTATTTCTGCAAAATTTACATTTACCATTTTCGATATTATTTTCGAGATTAAAATATCCTTTTCTTGATACCAGCAGTTTTTTACATTTATGACAGAAAGTATTTTGACTATCAATATCAGGGATATTCCCGACATATACATATTGCATCCCTTCCTCAAGTGCAATTTTACGGGCTTTTTCAAGAGTTTCAGCAGGTGTTTGAGGTAAATGAGTCAGCTTGTGCATGGGTTGAAATCGTAAAAAATGTAAAGGGTATTTATTTAGTTTATTTTTTACAAACCATTTACACATTTCGCGAATCATTTTCAAATCATCCGTCCATGTCGGAACAACGAGATTCGTGATTTCCAGCCAGACGCCTTCTTCGGCAAGTACCTGCAATGTTCTTAAGACAGGTTTTAAAGTGCCTCTGTTGAGTTTTTTGTATATATCATCGCTGAAACTCTTCAGGTCAATACTAGCGGCATCCAGTACTTTGCAAAGTTCCCTCAAAGGTTTTTCTTTAATGTAACCTGCCGACACAAAAATATTTTTAATACCATTTGATTTGGCAAGTTTTGCCGTATCGTAAGAGTATTCGTAATATGCAATCGGGTCAGAATATGTATAAGCAATTGATTCGGACTTGTATTTCAATGCGGCTTCAACAACTTTTTCGGGCATCATATCCATATTCCGTGTATCTTCCGGTTTTGCCTGAGATATTTCCCAGTTCTGGCAATTGAGGCATTGCAAAGTACAACCTGCTGTTGCAATCGAAAAAGCAGAACTTCGCGGCAGAAAGTGATACAATGGCTTTTTCTCGACCGGGTCAACATGAACGGCACAAGGATTGCCGTAAACCAAAGAATATAGCTTTCCATTAACATTTTTCTTAACTCTGCAATCCCCAACTTTTCCTGGATAAATTATACATTCGACAGGGCAGAGGTCACAGAATGCAGTTTTACCTTCAGTATAATAATGTCGTGCTTCCATGCTCCACTTCCAAGGTTTTTCCTGTGCAAACAATGAATTTGAAAGACCTCCCATATACAAAGCACTTCCTGATGCTAAGCAGGATTGAAGAAATTTTCTTCTGGAATTGACGGGAGAAGAAATTCTTATTTTAGTTGAAAAAATTCTATTCATTTGTATATAATGTCCCAATTATAACACGGAAATAAGTTTCTCAATTAATCTTTTTGATATATTCATCATTACAAAATTACAATTATTTTTATTACTTCACTATTTTCATGTTCTCTACTTTTCTCAGGATTAGTGTTTGACAATTAGAAGGTACAAGTAGGAATAAATATCAAACAGATTTTCATCTGCACAATATTTCACATTTGATTTCATACTTAAGAGAATTGGTAAAAGGTGGACATACAGTATTAATTATTGAACTAATTTAAATGTAATTGCTTCATCAGACGGGGTTATTGACTTAGGACCCGTAGCTGGGGAGAAGGGTAGCAAACTCATTGCTTTCGGGAAGCCAAAGGATATTGCAGAGAAGAAGGTTTCCCATACAGGAAAAGCTTTGAGGGAGTTTTAGGTGGGAGATGACAGGGAAAAAGTAAAATGTCTGAACCATTGATTTACCTGATTAAATAATTTCGCTGCTTTTTTTCTTTTGTAGAAATCCTATCATGATTATAAGAAAATATGGTAAAAAGTCTGTATCTAACCGTATTTTTATGTTACTAATGTTGAATTGATTGACTAAGGTTTAAATTTAGACTATTCAATCAAATTATCCATATTAATCTTTGTAAAAAAAAATCAAAACTTCCTAACCAAATTATCTCGGTGTCTTAATCTCAGAAATCTCTGTGTAATTCTCTTTCGAACTTTAATAAAAAAAAAATTATCATAAGGGATAAAAAATTGTTAATGGGGCGGAGGATAATTGTTTAAACTTAAACGAAGCCGTAAAGATTACTTCACAGCTTCTACCGCTTCCTCTCTTGTGCGACAAATATCCAGAGCAAGATTTAATCTTGTTACATTGAAAATGTTTTCAAGATAATCGCTTGCACCGTAGATTACAATTTTACTGTCTTTCTTTTTGAGCATGGCATTGCCTGATAGCAAAACACCAATAGAACCTGAGTTCAGATAAACTACCTTCGTAAGATTGACTAAAACAGCTTTATAAGCTTTTTTTGCCATATCTCTGAAAGAGTTCAGCAATGAATCATTTTCATCTGAGCTATTGAAGTCGCCTTCAAGATGCAAAATAGCATAATTTGTCATCTCTTCAATAGTTATAATCGCATTCATAATAATCCTTAAATTTAAAATTCAAAACTAAGAAAAAAATCCCATTAAGTTGTTATAAGACGAATAATATCATTAATCATTATCTTGTATTGTAATATTAAATGTTGCTAATACTGGGCAATGGTCTGATACTTTTTCAGCTTCATAAGAGGTTAAAGCATTGAAAAAATTATACATCCTTACCGAATTGCTCAAATATCTTTGTTTTACTGACGGAGATACAAGAATATGGTCAATTGAATTTAAATAATCATACTTACAGCTTTTCATATCAGAAGTTAAAAACTCAATATTTTTGTTCCCCACCAAATTTGTTAATGTCGGGTTTGTCTTTCTCGAAGGATAATCATTGAAATCTCCAACTATAATTAAATCTTTTTCTGTGCTGATGCTTAATGTAGAATCAATCCAGTGGTTTAATGCAAAGGATTGTTTAGCTCTTAATTCTCTGCTTAGCTTCTGAAGTTCATCAGTACTATCATATCGGGAAGTAGATTTGAAATGTAACACCATCATCAGCCAATCAAAATGCCCTTTTTTCACTTCAAATAATAATCCCGGTTTGGTTTTATCTGGTTGAACTTCAAGCTCATAAATATATTTCAACTGTTTCAATTGAATATTATTCTTATAAAGAATAGCCGGATTTTGGTCTCCGCTTTCATTTCCGACAAAATAGGAATAATCATCTAAATATTCAGTAATTTTACTTAGGGCTTCCTCGTTCTCTATCTCTTCAAGTCCGATTATGTCAGCACCTGAATTTTTAATTATATCAGCAATATTTTTATAATCGTTATCCTCTCTTTGATTAATATCATTAATCCCATCACCAAGCCATGCAATATTGAAAGTACCGATAGTTATAAAATCTGAATTATCCTCAATATCACTTGAGCAAGACAAGGTGATGGTAAATAAACAAATCAACACAGCAATTAGCAATGTATTGATATTTTTGATTTTTATTTGTTTTTTGAGATAATTCATATTGTATTTTACCAAATCCACTCAAACTAATAAAAAAGATTAGTTCTTAAAAAACATAGCTTTAACAATATGACTTGCCATATCCGGATTTTCTTTCAATCTTCTTGTAGCATAACCATACCAGTCTTCACCAAATGGTACGTAAACACGAAGTTCATGTCCCAAAGAAAGAATTTCATCACGACGTTTTTCTCGAACACCCAAAAGCATCTGAAATTCATACTTCTCTTTGCTTATCTTGTTTGTCTCAATATAATTTAAGGCATCAAGGATTAATTCTTCATCATGTGTTGCTATACCGGGATAGCATCCATTCTCAAAAATTAATCTTAAAAGTTTTTTATAATTCTCACGAACTTCATTCTTTCCCTGAAAAGCAATTTGCGGAGATTCCTTGTAAATCCCCTTACATAATCTAATAGAAGGTTTGTATTCGAGCAAGGACTTAATATCATCTTCACTGCGTCGCATATATGCCTGAAAAACAAGACCAACTTTTTCGAAACCGTTTGCTCTAATCTTCTTATACATCTCGATTGTTTTTGTGGTATATGGAGAATTTTCCATATCGAGTCGAACAAAAATCCCCTTATCATTAGCCATTTTAACCAGATAAGAAATATTTTCATATGCAAAATCAACATCAATTCCCATACCTAATGATGTCGGTTTGATTGATAAATAAGTTTTGAGTTTGTTCTCGACAATAGCTTCGATAACTTTCTGACTCATTTCTTTTTCGTGAAGAGCTCTTTCTTTTGTTGTAACAAACTCTCCTAAAACATCGATAGTTGACATTCCTTTCATACTCATAAGTTCCTGAGTAACCCTGACTGCATCGCTTAACTGAGGACCTGCGATGTATTTACTTGCCACTTTTTTTATTATTATCTTAGGAATCAGCGGCATTGACTTGATAACAATTTCATTAAACATATTTAAAACCTTAATACTTTTAGTTCTTTATTCATGATTTATCTTAATATCTTAAGAGATGCTCCGGTTTTTTCCTTACCGGATTGCAAAATAAGATAATAATTTCCTTGTGATAATTTTTGTAAATCTAAATTTATATTATTAAGTCCTTTTGCCAAGTCATTATATATAAATGAATTGACAATAGAACCTGATTCATTTGTCAAGAATATTTCAAATTGTTCCAGGTTTTCAATATCACAATTAAAGGTTAAATTAACTATGTTTGAAGCTGGATTTGGTTTGATTTCAATTATCTGTACTTGAGAATTGTAAATATCATTGCCATATTCATCAACATTTGTTTCACAACTGTCAATAATAAATGGTTGGTTGCTTACTGCATAGACAATAGTTCTATTTTCAAAATTAGAAAAACGTAAAATACAATTATCTGAATAGGCAGTAGGAACAGTCCAGAGATAAGAACCATCAAACCCGTTGATAGGACTAAATTTCACCTGCTTCCATTTTTCTCCGTTATCGGTTGTATATTGAACATACATCCCTGCTATAAAGTCAGATTCCCATTTGATTTCATAATCCTTCCCGGCACATAAGTTATCAAAAGCAGAAGGATATAAAATTTTCATACTGGGTTTACCAATTGAAAATCTGCCGGACAATTTTGTGAATTCTGTACCTGATCCCATTTGTCCTTTTATTCTTATCATGCATTTATCACTAACGATATCAGGGACATCCCAATCTAATAAGGTACCGGAAATCCCTGTAGCTAAAGTAGTCCATTTTTCAAATGCTGTGCCAATATTGTCTGTATTTTGTGTAAATTCAACTGAAAATTTATCCAGATATTTTTGTTCCCATTTTATCTTATACTTCGTATCCTGTCCAATTCTCTCTGCTTCAGCCGGCTGCTGAATGCTAAAAATTGGTTTGTCAATTGTAAGTGCTGTTTCAGTTTCATCAAATACATAAGCATTATAGCTATCCTGAATGGATATTTTTAAATTTGCTGTAATTGTATCCGGCACTGTCCATGAAAAATTTCCATTTAATGCTTCTGCATACTTTTCTATCCATTTCCAGGTGGCACCATCGTCTAAGGAATACTTAATAGCCACATAATCAACTTTAGATGAAGCCCATTTGATTGTTATTTCATCTCCCGGGAAAAGGACAGAACCTCCGTTCGGATTAATCAAAATCAATGTTGGGTCAATAGCACTCTTCAAACAAGATACCTGCTCGGCAAATCCCCGGATTATAGGTTTAACTCTTTCGTGAAAATACAATCCCACCGTTCTCGTTGAATTCGTCAAATGACAATAACTCATCAAAGTTCCCGGTCTTGGAATAGGATTTCCGGTTATGCATCCGTCAGAATCTTCTTGTGGCAAATTTCTTGTAATGCAAGTATCAATCATGTTTGGTTTAAAATAACAATTATGAGTATGTGGTGAACCAAAAGCATGACCTAATTCATGAGCAGATACCGATACATCCCAGGTATAATTGGATGTAGGATAATTATAATGTCCCTGCATACCAAATACACAATATGCCTGATTGTTG
>CAZEHW010000006.1:14628-35388 GCA_964511865.1 uncultured Hyphomicrobiales bacterium
CAACTCTGTAACCCCCGCTTCCTCCCTGATAGTCAATGTCCGTCATCAAGCATACGATTGCTCGCTTTACTGTCTTATTTTTCCAATTGTCTTTAAGTTGATACAATCTCTCGTGTATCTGCGTTGTTGCGTTATACGGGTCAGAAGCTTTTAATTCATGTAAGACTACCTGAGATACAAAAAGCTGGATATAAACATTTGATTCAAATATCTGAGAAGCTTGTGACATCACAGCCCCAATATAAGCTGTTACTTTATCAACATCGTTAAATAGTTTGTAAAAATCATATGTTGCCTCAATTATTATATCCGCCTGAATTAATTCAGTAGTAAGCGTTTGTTCAGATAATTTTTTTATTAATTCATAATCGGTTTGTTCATCTTCTAAATGAACATCTAAAAATGGATTGTAATCTTTCCCCAATGAGGAGGATTGTTGAGATGTTAAAAGATGAGCTGAAGGAGCTGATTTTTCTGCATTCCCAATGACAGGGGTGATTGAGAAATTATCAAAGCCATCCTGCTCAATAATTGTATAAAGATTTCCATTTTGATAGTAAAGAGTAACTTTTGAATTATCTTTATTTTTAATTTTTCCTGTATAAAATGCCGGCTCAAAGGATTTTATTTGTCTTTCACCATTATCGGAAATAATCGTCCAGTTTGTACCGGCTCTAACGGCAGGGGTAGATTTTACTAATTCGATTGTAGCTTTTTCAGTAGGGGAGACGGGAAAATTATCAATTGTGATATTTGTTTTTATGCTAATAGCATTTTCAGTATTAAAAATTTTTGCACAATTATTTTCAGAAATAATTATTGGAGTTACCTTCTCATCAGCACTCAATGTTTTAGGTAATTTATTCTTTGAATCACTGATGCTAATAGCATCATAAGATAAAGATGACGGGTATGAGAACAAATCTCTTGCATCAACCTTTATGCTAATAGCATTAATTTGTTCTGAGAATAAGCTATTGCTATTAATAGCTAAAAATGCTATTAGAGTTAAAGTTACTTTTATCATGTGCGAAAAATTATTACTTTTTATAAATATCATTTTTATTCCAACATTATTTAATTAAACAAAATCAAGAAATTATTAAAATTATGCTTGCATAACTATGCTTGTCGAATGTCATCCTGAGCTTGTCGAAGCATGTCTATCTTCTTCCCTTCTCCCTTTTCCTTTCTCCCTTTATGCTAAGCGCATTTTATCTTTTATTACTTTCATTATCAAAGCTTCTGTTTCAGAAATATTTCCTTCAGCATCAATCTCAACAAATCTGTCGGGTTCATTTTTACATAAAGTATAATATCCGCTTAAAACTTTTGTATAAAAACTATCTCCGGAATTTTCAATTTTATCTTTTTTCTTATTACCCGCTCTCAAATTTGAAGTTTCAATGCTTACATTCAGATAAAATGTCAAATCAGGTTTCAAACCCTGAGTTGCAAAACTGTTTATTTGAAAAATTGCATCAATATCTAATCCACGGCCATATCCCTGATAAGCTGTCGTCGAATCATAAAATCTGTCACAAAGAACAATCTTACCATTGGCTAAAGCCGGTTTAATAACTTTTGAAACCACATCAGCCCTTGCACTCTCAAACAGAAATAATTCACTCTCCTTCATAAGTTTGTGATTAGAATGTAATAATATTTCTCTAATCTCCTCAGCAAACAAAGTACCTCCCGGTTCTCTCAAACTAAGCACCTGCTTTCCCAGACCGGTTAAATATTTATTTAGCAATTCAAGCTGTGTTGTCTTACCACAGCCGTCTATTCCTTCAAAAGTTATAAACATATTTTTTAAAAATTTCTTATATAAACAACAAAATTACGGAAAATTCAACGATTTTTCTCTAAAATCAGAGAAGATTTGTAAAATATTTGTTAAGTACATAAAGAATAATTAAATTGAATTTTTTTATCAATTTCTTTTTAAATAATTATTTATGATTGGTTTTGGTTACGATTGTCATAAGCTTGCAAAAGGAGAAAAATTAATCTTAGGCGGTATTGAGATTGACTCTGAATTGGGTACTATTGCCCATAGCGACGGGGATGTAGTTCTTCACTCACTTTGCGATGCTTTGTTAGGTGCTACAGGGTTAGGTGATATCGGTGAATATTATCCTGATTCTGATATTAAATATAAAAATGCTGACAGCAGAATTTTTCTTAATGAAGTTGTTGATTTAATTACGAGTAAAGGATATACTCTTGTTAATGTTGATTTGACAATAATTCTCGAACAACCAAAGTTGATGAATTATAAGATAAAAGTAAGGGAATCAATAGCTGAATTATGCAAATTGCCTTTAGAAAGAGTTAATGTTAAAGCAAAAACATCTGAAAAAATGGGATTTGTTGGCAGGAATGAAGGAATAGAAGCCTATAGCATTTGTGAGGTTAAATAAGCAATGAAAAATATTCTAACTTTTCTTTTAATTTTTCTTTTTTCAAAGGTCATTTTATTTGCTGATGATTCTTATCCTGATTCTTATCAGTTTTTTGACTTAGTCGAAGGCGGAAAACTACTTTTGGCTGATAATTCCCGTAATTCATCCAAATGCTTTTATATTAAACCAAGCTGGGCCGGCGAAACAGAAACAATCAGCATATGGGATGGGTTTACTAAAAAGAATGTCAGAGGTACAACTTTAAATGATATTAAGATATATTCCTCGTTCGCTGATAATGGATTTTTGTATTTAATCTGGGAAGAGAATCAAAAATTTTATTTTTCTGTTGTTGATGACCAGGCAACTGTGGTATCTATAGCGGAAATTTACAATTTTAAAAAAAATCTGAGTGGAAATAATATTGAATGGATTAAGACAAAGAATAAAAGAGAAATTTTATTATTAATGAATGATAATCTATATCTGTGTAAATTTATTTACAAGCAGATAAGTTTGAGTTTTATTGCATCAAAAGTTAAAGCGGCAACAGGTTTTGATAAAAACGCCCGATTTCACTTTGCTTTTATTACTGATTTGGGAACCTGGACAGAAATTTATTTTGTTGGGAGAGATAATGGTGAAAAAATGTCAGCACGCGTACAACTATCTTCAGAAATTATTATTTTTCCAATTGGCGACCGTCTTGCAATTATTTCAACAAATATGCATTCAAACAGCTCATGGCTTCATTTTGTTGATTCAGAAAAAGGGATAATAAGTAAAAAATTGATTAATGCAAATGGTAGATTAATTAGTATTTTTAAGAGAAATAATTCTGTCTATTTATCGAACTTAAGTTATAATCAAAAGTCATATAATTTCAATTTATATTCATTTGAAAATTTCAATCTTGTTCTAACTAAAAATATTGAGTTACCGAATGAACTAATTGAAGCAAGAGAAGTGCATTATCAAAAAGGGATAATTTATCTGCTTTTTAGAAATGGATTTTCAACTTATGGTTTGGAAGATGCTCTTCTCTCAATTGATTATTATCCTTTCGGTGAATATTTTGATGATGCTCCCGATATAATTAAGCTGGATAAATATTTAATATTCTCATCAATATCTACCAATTTAATATTCAATCAAATACAAAATAAATTTTGGTGGGTCAATAGATTTTTAAGTAGTTCCGGCAGAATAATTTTACCTTTTTTACTGGCAATCATCTTGATTTTTATTTATAGGAAATACAGAAGTCAAAAGCGTTTGTTAAGTGCAATAATTGAGATTCCTTCATCTGGTGTGGTGTTTGTTCTTGATAAAAAATCCCGGTTGCGAAGTGCTAACGATTCCGGTAAAAATATACTAAGAATAACTGATAATGTTCCTTTAAGAAGATTATTTCAATATTACTGTGATCCGGAAAGGACAAAAGCCCTTAAAGATCTTGTGGACAAAGCTATGAATTTGAGGGAAGCATTTACTCAAAAGATTGATATTATAGAAGATTCGGCTATAAAGGAATGGTATTTTTCAAGTGTATTACTAACAGGGTGGACAGGGAAGTTTAAAGGTTGCGTGTTAACCGGATATGACATAACCGAACAACTCGAGAGAAAACGTTTGACTAACTGGGCTCAGCTTGCTCATGACATGCAGACAAATTTATCAACAATACGGCTTAATGCTGAGCAGTTGGAATGCACAGAAAATCCCACTGACTTAAATAGAAGACAGAAAATTTTACATCAATCTTCACTTATATTTCACAGGATACGAGATATTGTTACTGTCGGTAGAAGTTCTGACCCGGAATTACAGAATGTAAGTGCTCCAGACATTTGCATTGAAGCACGTTCAGAATTTGATGAAACAATGTTTCCTTATGTTAGTTTTGAATTGAATCTGAATGAATTTTATCTTTATTGTGATAAAGCAAAAATGATAAGAGCATTGAGGAATATAATTGAAAATGGAATCCGTTCCTTGAAGGAAAAAGAGGGAAGTATAACAATATCAAATTGGACTGATAAGAAGTATTCATTTTTTTCAGTCAAGGATTCCGGTATTGGTATGGATGAAATTCAACTTAAAAATATGCTTACACCTTACTTTTCAACTTCAAAAAAAGAAGGTGGTGCAGGAATCGGTACCATGATAATTCAAAATGTCGTTGAGCAACACGGAGGTACTTTAAAGATTGACTCAGAACCGGGTAAAGGCACTGAAGTTATTATATCAATTCCTGTTGTTAATAAGTAAGTACTTAACGGATTAAGTGTTTGAGGTGCCAAGGATAAAATAGAAAATATACAATGATTAAAATTTACGCAGAAACCTATAAAAATAAGAGAATATTTGCAATTGACTATGGCTTCAAAAGAGTGGGATTAGCTGTTTGTGATGAATTGCATATTGCAATAACACCACTTAAAGTGCTTACTCCGGATTCACCAAGCTTTTGGAATGATTTAATTTCAATCATAACAACTGAAAGAGCTTCTCTTATTATTGTAGGTGTCCCTCAAAGACTTGATAACCAAAAAACCGATGTAATAATAAAAATTGAAGAGTTTATCAATATACTAAAAGAGAAAATAGCTCTTGAAGTAATTACATTCGATGAATCATTTTCCACACACAGGGCTGTTGAAACTATGATTTCAATAGGCAAAAGAAAAAAGAACAGAGCAAAAAAGGGGTCTAAAGATACTATTGCCGCAGCTATAATTTTGCGTGATTTTCTTAATGAATCCGATTAATTCAATATTTGTCATTGAACTACGTTTCAGAAAAAGTGATTTTAACTGAATTAATTATAATCGTTGTTTATCAAAATGAATAATTTGAAAATATTATTAATAAAATTGACATTTAATAGAAACTTTTATTTAAAGGTAAATATATTTCTATTTTTATTTCTATTCATCATTTCCCAACAGTTATCAGCTCAGTTAAGACCTGCTAAAGATGAAATGAATTATTTTAATTTGGGTAAAAAACTTTATACAGAAGTTCATTATCTGCCCTGTGAGTCTTCCGATTCAATTAGAGCACTAACTTTTTTTCGTTTTACTTATGATTTAATTTCATTTGAAAAATCAGGAATTTTGAATAATTCAGTTAATAATTTCTTTTCGGTTCCTAAACTTGAAGTTGAGTTTAAAGATTCAGAAGGAATTATAAGACACAGAGAATTTTGGCGAGACACGATAGTTACAGATAATTTTGAGAAAACAATTTCCAAATCTGATTTTATCAATGGAGTTTTGGAATGTAAACTTGCTTTTAACAGTTATGATGTTGATATACGATTGAGTGATAAAAATATCCAAACTATCCGTAAAGTATCTGTTAAAGACACAATTAAGAATTTTCATTCAAATAGTAATATAGGAGAGCCGATATTTTTTGAAATTAGCCAAATGGATAATCAGGTATTTATTCCATTTATTCTTAAGAACAAGATAGAATTTTCTTCAAAAAATTGTGGTTTACTTATTCCCGTTTCATATAAAAATGATTTTTCAAAATTCAATTATTTTTGTGAATTTATCGGAGCTAATAAAAAAAATGAATTTAAATGGAAATCTGAATTTAAAATTAATTCTATTGTGATTCCTTCAAAAAATACTACTATAAATATATTAAAACAAGATATTAACGGCGTTGAGTTAACAACTAAAATTCTTGAGAATTCTGAGAAACTTGATAAAAATATCAGTACTGAATCAGGTAACAGTAGTAAATCAGATTCTGGATTATCATTAGGGCTTTTACATATTTCTTTGCCTATAGAAGATATTGTTCCAGGAGAATATGTGTTGAAGGTTGTGGAATCTGAAACTACTGATACAATGAGATATATTTTTGAAGTTGTCTGGGAGGATATGCCTGTTATTTTGCATAAGCCAAAGTATGCTATAGAATCAATGTATTACATTTTAACTGATGAACAATATCATAAAATGATTGATGAAAAAGAAGAAAAATATCCTGAAGAAATAATCAAATATTGGAAAAAAGAAGACCCAAGCGAATTCACACCTTACAATGAATCAATGGCAGAGTATTTCAAACGTGTTGATTATGCGATGTTTAATCTCAGGACTTTAAATGAAGGTAACGGTGTAAAAACAGATAGAGGTAAAATCTATATTCTTTATGGTCCTGCTACAAGTACTGAAAGGAGTTTATCGGAAAATAAGGCATTTGAAATCTGGAAATATGAACATTTAAAGAAAATGTTTGTTTTTGAAACTTTAGCTAATGATGTTTTTAAGCTTGTCGATATTAAGAACTATTAGTTATTTAAATCTTCATGCTTTGGTTCCCAGCTTAATCCATCGCATGGTATATAATGTGTACTGACGTGTTCGTCGAATATTTTGCAAAGCTGACTGTTAGCTTCGAAATGAACGCAAGAGCCGCATAGTGTTTCTTCCTGAAATATTTTCATTCTTTCCTGAAATTTTCTGTATTGGTTCCATGCCGGATAAGCCGCTCCGAACCAAATTGCAAAAAGCATAAGCCACCAATGTTGTCGAAGGGACAAACTTTCCAGTAATAAAGTGATAATTATTATGAGAATTGCTGTACGAAGGAGTACACCCCAGATAATTGAACCTGTGGTAACTTTGGGTTCTGTGCTCTCACTGTCTTCAGGTGAAGGCAGTCGAAACATTAGTAAGTCGGATATTTTATCAATCATATTTTATATTATATTTATTTCGTTATATAAACGAAACAAACTAATAATAATTTGGTATATAACAGAAGGAAATCTATAAAGATTTATCATAGACAAATAGGCGAACAGCTTGTCATGATTTTTAGTAAGAGGGGATTTGGTCATTATGGGATTTTGTTAATCTAATAATTAATAATCCATTGAATTATCTAAAGATGGATGATGACATGATACAATATATTTCTATAACATTGTAATCATTTTTGATAAAATCTTGTTATTTTCGGATAAAAACTGCTATTTTTGTAGTTCGTTATATTTAAGAATTTTATAAATCAAATAGATATCGGTTTAATGGGAGTATTTAAATTATTTTCGAATGATGTAGCAATCGACTTAGGAACTGCAAATACATTGATTTGGATGAAGGGAAAACAGATTGTTTTGAATGAACCTTCTATTGTTGCTTTTGACAGTATTAGCAAACATATAATTGCTATTGGAAAAGAAGCTGAGGCAATGCAAGGTAAAACCCATAGAGATCTTCAAGTGATTAGACCACTTAGGGATGGAGCTATTGCTGATTTTGAAATAACTGAAGGCATGCTCAGAGCATTTATCAGAAAAATATCCTTGAGTTGGCAACCTGCCAAGAGAGTTGTAGTATGTGTTCCTTCAGGTATTACTGAAGTTGAAAAGCGTGCTGTTCGGGACAGTTGTGAACATGCAGGTGCAAAAGAAGTGCATTTGATAGCGGAACCTATGGCAGGAGCAATCGGAATAGGTTTAAATGTTCATGACCCTATTGGTAATTTAATTGTTGATATCGGGGGTGGTACAACAGAAATAGCTGTTATTGCATTAGGAAAAATTGTTGTTGATGAATCTATTAAAATTGCAGGTGATGAATTAACAACAGATATTTCGAAATACTTTAGGTCTCAATATAATATTCTGATAGGAGACAGGACTGCGGAGATGATTAAATGTCAGGTAGGTTCTGCTGTTCCTTTGGATGAGGAATTGGAAATTGAAGTTAAAGGTAGAGACCTTGTATCCGGAATTCCAAAAGCTATCAGAGTTTCATCAGCAGATATCAGAGCTGCTTTGACAGATTCTGTTAACGCAATAGTTGATGCTATAATAACATTACTTGAAAAAACACCACCAGAGTTAGCTGCAGACATTTATGACCGTGGAATAATGCTCAGTGGCGGAGGTGCTTTACTAAAGGGTTTAGATGAAAGGATAAGACGTGAAACTTCCTTACCTGTCCATGTAGCTGAAGACCCTTTAACTGCAGTTGTAAGAGGAACAGGGAAAGTTCTGGAGAATTTAAGCGAATATTCTGATGTTTTAATTAAAAGTACCAGATATTGATTTTAAAGAATTAGGTATTTAGGGGTTTAGATAAATTGTGTCAGGAAAAAGCCCTATTATTCAATTATTATTTTATGTAAAATTTATTAAAGACAAATGCAAGGTTTTCTTAAATTCGTTAAAGCATATAAGGAATACTTCACATTTGTAATATTAGTGATAGCTTCTTTGTATTTGATGTCTGTTGGTGATGTTACTCGTCTAAGCGGTCTTCGGACAGTAGTTATAGGGAGTATGGGTTGGTTACAAGATATGTTTTCATGGATACCTGATACAGGAGCATTAAAAACTGAGAATCAGGCACTTCGGGATTTAAACCTGCAACTCTCAAATGAAGTAATCAAAATGAGAACTGCCATAATTGAAAATCAAAAACTAAGAGAATTATCAAATCTCAAGGATGAGATGGGTTATGATGTAATAGTAGTAGAAGTTGTGGGGAAGACAATAATTGAAACCAGAAATTATTTTACCTTAAATAAGGGATATAAAGATGGAATATCTGAAGGAATGGCTGTTAGGAGTGATGCCGGATTAGTTGGTGTAATATCAGGTTCTACTATGAATTATTCTATGGTTGAGTTGATTAATAATAAAAATGTAAAAATTGCTGCATTACTTCAAAGAAGCAGATATGATGGAATATTGGAATGGGAGGGAGGAGAGTATTTTCAGTTGAAGAATATACCAAAGTCATGGGATGTCAAAAATGGAGATACTATTGTTTCATCAAATTACAGTAATAAATATCCCAAAAATATACCTCTTGGTTATGTTATCTCCAAACGAGAACTTCCCGGAGATATTTATGCAAGAATAACAGTGAAACCATTTGTCAACTTTCTGACATTGGAGCAGGTTTTCGTATTAAAATATATCCCGGATCCGGAAAGATTAAAATTAATTAATCGGATTGATTATACAATTCAACTTAGAAAAAATGCAGCTTCGTATTAACATGGAGAAAATATGTTGTTAACTTACCAAAAAAGTAAGAAGACAAATGAAATCAGGAAGTATGCTATATACTTTCTTATCGCGATATTGACAGGATTGTTTCAGGTAGTATTGATTAAGTTTTTTTCTATTGGTGGGGTTACTCCCGATTTGCTTCTAGTTCTTTGCGTATGGTTTACAATATCTGAGGGTCAATTATCAGGACTTATATTTGCTTTTCTGGTTGGTGTATTCTATGATGTCGTATCTATAGATGTTATAGGTACTAACGCATTAGCAAAAATTACAGTAGCGCTGATTGCCGGTTGGTTTTACGGAGAAAACAAAGTTAACAGGAACCTTGGAACTTATAGATTAATTATAATCGTTTTTATTACTTCGTTTTTCCACAATATTCTTTATTATTTTATTCATATAGAATTCAATCAAATTTCATTTTTTAAAATTTTCTTTGAGTATGGTTTTGCAATTTCAATATATACTTCGATAATTACATTGATACCGATGCTTATGAAATTCCAAAGAAATAAAATAATAATCTAAATAGATATTTTGTATTTAGACTAATAAGTATATTAGGTATTTGCTTTGAATATTTAATTACTCTATTGTCATTAATAAATAAATTTTTACATAAAATAACTAATTGCCTAATAGCCTAAACCCCTAAATGCCTAAAATCTATATCTTTACAAATCTTGAATAATATTTATTTTCACCAATGTTTACAACTAAATAATACATACCCGGATGTAAACTGTTTACATCAAATAATAACAAGCTATTTACAATTTTAACTTCAAATTTCTTGATTTCTTCACCTATCATATTGTAAATTTTAAAATTCCCGCAATTGCGGTTCCCACTCTGATCTACCGAAATATTGTCAGTAATCGTAGCCACAAAAGAATTTTCAGTAATTGATGGATAAAGCATCAAACTAATCCCGTAATTACGGTTCATTTCATTATTCGCTTCAACCTGGTTAGGTTCAATAGATGGATAGCAACCAATATCTGCTCTGCTTCCATCACTATCATTATAGAATGGGTCAGGATTGCCCATGTCGATACAAGGTGATGTACTATTAAGATAATAATTATTAATAAGAGGGTCAACAAAATCAGGGTCAACTTCTAAAGCATTTTGTCCACCTGTTCCCGGAGGTCCGTTATACCCTTGATTTAAATATGTACAGTTGTAGTCAATTTCAGGTGAACCATTTTTAAATATCCCAACCTGATAGCCAACAACGATGTTGTTCATCACTTTTGTTTCAGAAGTTCCTGCATAAATACCACGTCCTGCAATTTGTTCATCAGCGATTATCGTATTATTATATACATTTCCTGAAGCTGTATCGCTTATATAAATACCGCCATTGATATTAATTTCAATCAGGTTCCTGTATATTTCTGCATCTGCATTTGTAACATATATACCCGGTGACTGATTACCTGATATTATATTATTATGGATGTTGACATCATTGTATGTATTTTCTATTCTAATACCGGAAAGTTTGTTTTCATAAATTTCATTACCAAAAATATTTGATTCAGCGTCATCAGCAACTATGATTCCCGCTAAATTTGAACCAGTAATATTATTATTTGAAATTTCAGCAACACTACCATGAGTAACTACAATTCCACCACCTTGATAATTACTTTCCTCTGAATTATAGATATAATTTGAATCAATTGCAGCTCCTGATTCATTTATAGCAATCTGAAATCCTGAATTGTCATATATCTCATTTTGCATGATGGCTACACGTGACATGTTCCTACACATAATACCACCGGAAGGATTATCATATACAATATTCCCGACAATTTCCATATATCCAAATTCTTCTCCATCTTTGACCATCCAACCTGTTGAATCAGCACCAATTCCAACACCGGTACCATCAGGCGAACCTTCACCTGTAGGGTCAATACCGTTTGAATAGCACCAATTATTTCTGACTTTGGGCATTGCTCCTTCACGTGCAGCTATGCCGTTCCAACCATTGTTGAACACTATATTGCTGTCAATAACCGGTGACGCACCATTTTGTATCCCAATTCCGGTTTCCCTGTTTTGGTAAACCACATTCCCTTTAGCTATACCTTTTGAAAAATGATTGAACCCAATTCCAATTCCATAATTATTATAAACTTCATTATGGATTATTGTTGGATGTGCCGGACGTCCGTCTTTTTCATGAGAGCCGATACCTGTAGAACCATTATCATGTATAATGCAATTCATGATTGTACCCGAAGCACCCCGATTTTGAACAGCATGGCTGTGTCCGGGTAGATGATGATTAACAGTGTCCATTCCTGTAATTTCAAATCCATCAATCAAAGAGCCGTCTGCCATATTAACAACCGGAGTAATATTATCTTCTTCGTCACGAAGTCCTTCAGAATGAATTTTTGTCCTTAAAGCTCTGTTCCATTCACCATCGTCCTCACCTTCAGCAATAACAGCAATAGAATCCTTTAATACAAGAAATTCATGGTAATCTCCGGGTTTAACTATAATTGTATCACCGGAAACTGATGAATCTATTGCTTCTTGAATAGTTGAAAAAGCATCAGGAACAAATATTACATTAGAATTTGTATTAGTTGTGATATTGATAAAAACAAGGATAAATCCTAAAAACAGTAGATATTTTTTCATGATAACTCTTTCAAAATAATTATTGATATAAGAAAAGCATTGAATAAATAATAGTAATGACAATTGACATCCCAATAATTAGGGCCGTAAAACCGAAAATCTTTGATAAGCGAATAAAGAACTTAGGAGGTTTTGGTTTTAAATAATGCTTTATATTATCACTTTGGATAAATTCACTATATTCAACAGGTCTGTCATATTTTAATTCTTCGATATCAACTGTACCTGTAAAAATCACAGTATCAATAGGGAATTTATCGGGCCTGAAATGTGTATTATAAAAGTGTATAGTGAATATGAATCCTGCAGCGAGAAGAGCTTCGTCACTATGGATTATTGTTGCGATATTAATTAATGATCCGGGTACTCCCAGATTTGTAAAAAACTCAGGAAACCAAAGTAACAATCCACTGGAACCTATCATAGCAACCCCCCAGAATACTGCAAAATAATCAAATTTTTCCCAATAAGTCCATCTGCCGTATTCAGGTCTGGGTCCTACTCCTATAAACCATTTTATAGTTTGTATGAGTTGAATTAAATCGTTTTTATTTGGAACCATAGAATATTTTCCAAAAATAAATTCCATTAAACTTAAATTAAGATGTTTCTTTTTCCGAATTAAATATGTAATATGTAATATGAAATAAACAAATGTGATTATTGCAGCTGCTCTATGAATGAAGCCGGTAATTTCATATCCTCCGAGCATTTTTGATAAGAATTGAAAAGCCGGTACACCGGAAAATTTGATAATCATTCCCGTTATTGCCAAAGACAGAAAGCTGACAATTATTAAAACATGCGTGAATCTTGAAACACCATCAAAACGTTCATAAGAAAGATCAGAATTATTCTTGATGTATTCTTCATTAATTTTTATTAATGGATTTTCCTGGATAATCTCATTATCTTCATATTCAATATCTTGATTTATATTATTCTGTTCATCTTGAACAGAGTGTTCTTTATTATTCATTTTTTTTCCTTTCAATCATATTTGTATGTTTCCTTTTTTCGAAAAATGCCCTAGGAATCCAGAGTAGGGTATGAAGTCCAAAGAAACTAAAAGTAGAAACAAGTAGTATTGTCATAAACCAAAAAGTATAAAAAAGAAATGGATACTTATCTTTATTATGGTGTGTAGCATGTGTCAGGTAACCAACAAATTTTCTGTTTGAATTAGCATGACATTTTTTACATGTTTGAATTATATTTTTCCTGCTTAAACTCGATTCAGTATAGGATACAGGTAGTATAAAATGTGAGCCGTGGCAATCCGAACATTTCGCTGTTTTTCCTGAACCCAATTTTGAAACTTTACCATGAAAAGTATCGAAATAAGTTTCGGTAACATCTTTATGACATTTGCCACACTGATTAATAATCATTTCCCTAAAATCATCTGCATCAGTTCGGTTGATGGTATGTGCAGAATGGCAATCATTACAAACAGGTAAAGTTTTATCTGTTTTGGTTATATTAGGGCTATGAATGCTTTTATTCAATTGCTCGTAAATACCCTGATGGCACTTCCCGCAAGTTGATGCTATATTTTTGTGATTTACACTTGAATTTGGGTCTTTCGATGGTAGCTCCCTATGAGTTGTATGACAATCGACACAAGTTGCAGTAACAATCAGACCGCTTTCAAGTAAACCTTTTCCATGAATACTCTCTTTATAATGTTCAACCATTTCATGTTCTACACCTTTGTAATTACGACTTGCTTTTTTACCAACACGATGACAATTACCACATAGATTCGGTATGTTCTGGACATATATAGGAGACTTTTTATTAAATCGGCTTGATATCGTATGGCTTGTATGACAGTCAGTACAATACGGTGCATCGTTATTTCCTTTTTTGTGCTGAACACCATGATAACTAATGTTATAATCATTGGACTCCTGAGCATGGCAAGCTGAACAATCAACTTTCCCGCTATTGATACAAACCGGTTTATATTCCGTATTTATATTCGAGTGACATTTTATACATGACAAATCCTTATGAATGGAATTTTTTAGATGTGATTCATTTACATGTAAGTTTATTTTTTTCCCATTAACTGTTTTATAAATATTTTGGTTTGAATGACATTTCATACAAACTTCATTCGGGTAACTTCTGTCATATTGAATTGAACGTGTTTTATGTGGTTGATGACAATCAACACAAACAGGTATTAAATGAGGCTTCTTCTCCCATAATTTCCCGTCTATAATTTTTGTATGTACTTTCTCTATCTGAGAATGGCACTGCATGCAGGTTTTTGGTATATTATTTCGGTTTATGGAAGATTTTGGATTTTCATGTGGCAAAATATCATGTGACATATGGCAACTTGTACATACAGCAGTTACTGTTAATCCCCTCTTATATAAACCCTCTCCATGAATTGATTGAGAATAATTTTCAATTATATTATGTTTACTTATATTCCTCAACTTAGAGACAGGAGTACCTTCTTTATGACATTGACCACATAAATATGGTATATTCATCGAATAAGTCTTTGACTCCTGGTTCTTCGATGATAATATATTATGCTTTCCATGACAAGTTTGACAGTTGGGAGCTAAACTTCTGCCTTGTTTCAATGCTTTACCATGAAGACTGGATTCAAATTTTACCACTTCTGTCTCATGACATTTCGAACATTTTACTTTCTGGATATTTTCATTATGAGGTATTTCCTCAGGATCGAAATTTACATGACAGCCGAGACAGCCATCTTTTATATGAACCGACTTTTTCCAATTTCTTATATCAACATAAAGTGATATTGTTTTTCCATTTTTTTCAGTTGTAAGAGTTTTATCTGAATGACAATCGAAACAAATTTCTTCAGATTCAGCTAAATGAGCCGAAAATACTATAATGAAAAATAAAAAGATGTATTTCATTGATTAGATCCTATTTTGAAACTTGTAAAGAATTATACAATTGCTTTCGGTATTTTGGAGCTCCATGACAAAACACACAATTTTGTTCCTTAATATTTTTATCATCACCACCCGGGTGAACAAAGTCATTAACGATGGTTAAGGTTTCTGTAGAGTCCTTTGGAAATACTTCTGATTTGAACGAATGACAAGATTCGCAATTCATTGTCAATACTTCTCCTTCAGGACTTACATGTTTTCCGTCATGACATCTGTAACAACCTTTACTATATAAATGTCCTATATTATCTGGGTGGTTTTTCCAGTCAACTTTCATAAATGGAAAATAATTTTTAACATATATATTTGAAAGTTGTAAAATTGCTGAATTAATATCATCTTTGTACTTTTTTATTTTGTCCGGTATTTTCTTGTTGTAGTAGTTCCATACATATCTGCTGATATCGTTTAAGGATTCTTCTTTTGACGAATTAACTGATTCGAGAGCTTGCACACTCACAGTCTTAATAAAGGGTATATCAGGATTAATTTTCCCTATACTCAAAAATAAATTCACCATCTTATCCGGTGGATTATAAATATGTGATGGTCTGTTATGACAATCTATACAATCCATCCGTTTTAAATTCTTCCGGTAATTACCGTTCTTATTTTCCAAACTCTTTTCAAAATCAAATCCCGGTATCTGATAAACTGTTTCCTTCCCGCTAATCAATGACCTCGATTTAACCCAGGGGATTTCCTGTTTCTCTCTGTCAACTGCCAAATATGTTATCTCATTCGACAAATTCATATGCCAGTGAATACCGTCATTATTACCGGTCTCCATATTTCCCCCGCCAACTTTCACCAACATCTCCAGGTTGAAATGTGTATTATTCTCATCAGACAAATAATAATTCCGCACTATCTTCTTTTCATCATAAAAATGCTTTGGGCTGTGGCATCTTTCACAAGTTTCTGTTGCAGGTCTAAGGTTTTCTACAGGTGTTGGAATAGGTCTTGGAAATGTGTTAGCCAATACAGCGAATAATTGATATGAACCCGAAATTTTTGACTTTACGAACCATCCGGCTCCTTCCCCTATATGACATTGTACACACCCAACATTACTATGCGGTGAATTCTTATATGTTGTGTACTCCGGCTCCATTACCGAATGACAAACTGTTCCGCAAAACTCATCCGATTCAGAATATTCATAAGCTTTAAAACTCCCAAATCCTGAAAATACTATCAACAACAATGCTGAAACTGTAAATACCAGGGTTGCCACTTGATGCTTAGTATTGTTTAAGTCTAATATTGGAAGTTTTCTCTCCTTTTCTGATTGTCGAAGTAAAATTCTGTTTTCCCTGAATGCCCCAAAAAATATTAAGAATATACCTACTATTAATATTACCGGCATTACCATAAAGGTAAAAATACCAAGGTATGGATTACTCGTTTCAGAAAATAATTCAAGAATAATTAAAAAAACAATTATTGTGAAACTTATAAAAGCAATAAATGAACCTGTTAAAGATATTGGGTTATAAAAAATTGTTGGTAGAATCTTACCTTTTTCAATTCTTGTTTTCAACACTTTCATTTGCTCTTCATCTGGTATATCGTATCCTTCTTCAGTATGATGCCATCCGGTTATTATTCCAAGATACAAATCTCTGACCGTATGACCTGTCGTTCCCAGGTATATATGCACTACCGTAAAAATACTAATAATAAATCCTGTTACAATATGTAGTATTGCCGCAGGCCAAATCCCGCCCATACCAAATAAACTGTCCGGTGTGAATTCAGGAAACATAAGTATCCAACCTGTAATAATAACCAAGGGAACCATAAAGTACATAATAGATAAATATCCCAGTTTCTGCAAAGGATTAAATTTCCTTTTTTCATTAGCTGGGAACGGATGAGGCTCTTTGTCAAAAATATCAATCAGATAATATCTTGCCTGAATCAGTATCTCTTTAAAGAAATTTTTAAACTTCAATAAATAGTGTTTATAATTTCCTGTAATCAAATTAAAAATTACAAAACACAAATAATTTAAACTTAGTATTATACCACATACATTATGTATAAACATTGAAGACGAAAATCCAAGTTTTATGACGGAAGCTTCTGCATAATGCAAACTAATTCCGCTTAAGAAAAGCAATATCATTAATAAAGCATTCAATAAATGCCAAATCCTCAACCACAGAGGATACAAATACAATTTTTTCATACTATTTTATTCCCTTCGAAAAGTACCACCTTAGTAATGCGTGAAGGAGGACAATTATAATCACACCACTTAAAATAATAATACTAAGACTTTCTAAAAAGACATTTCTTGTTGTACCTATAACATAAGCATCACTTAATATTGCTCCATTAATAAAACCAAATTTTTCCTGAGATTTTTTCCTTTCATGTTTGTAAAGTTTAGTCATGAGGATTGAATTTTTAGAATGACACTCCTCACATTTCTTAATTGTTTTTTCAGGAGCTAATATATTATGCGATAAATTAGGCGGCATATAAGATGAATGACAATCTACACATCTTACGGTTTCATAATGCCGTGCTATACCCGGCAGCCATTCATGTGCCTTTGATATTGTCAGCATTCCATATTTACTTGCCAATGCCTCATCTGTATGACAATGAACACAATAAACCATTTGATTCTTCTCTACTGTCATTTTATCAATTTTATTCATAAGAAATACGCGGTCAGTCAAACCTTCAACCGGTCTGATAGAATGCTCCCCATGGCAATATGTACAACTTGGTGCATCTTTGTTCCCTTTTTTTAAAGCTATACCATGTACGCTATTGATATACTCATTTGTCAATGCGATATGACATTTACCACAAAGTGAGGATAGATTATACTTATTGATAATAGATGTTGGCTTATTTGCTCTTTGCAAATTATGTACACCATGACAATCAGTGCAGGTTGGAGCTTCGGCTACACCATTTTTCAAGGCCATACCATGAACACTCTTATCAAAATCAATCAAGCTTTTTGAATACTTCGTTTTAGCAGTTTTCTCATTCAGATGACAATCCAAACATAACTCCTGCTGATTATTTTTCAACTTCAATGCAGATAATTTATATCCCTCAGTAATTGGCTTCACATGACAATAAATACAATTTGGAGTGTTCCTATTGTTCTCCTGTGATTTGTGAAAATGTTCAGAAACTAAATGTTCTGCTTTTTGCTTCTCATGACATTCTCCGCAAGCATCAGTTAGTTTGCTAAAATGAAATTTACTCGACGGATTATTAATTGACTCCGGGTCATGGTGTCTGTGGCAATTATCACAGTTCACATCTTTAGAACCCTCAGTTCCTGTAGCTTTCATCATTTGCGGATGAAACAAATGTTTAGTTGCTATGTCTATGTGACAGCTTATACATGCCACAGGAGTTAAATGACTGCTGTGTGGTATCTCGTAAGGGTCATAATTATTATGACACTGCACACATCTTAAACTCTTATGTGCTGATTTCTTAAAGGATGATACTTTGAAAGCTAAAGATTTTGTTTTACCTGCTTTCTCCATTGTTAATTCAGGATCATCATGACATCCGAGGCAATCAGAATTTGTTTGAGCTGATAAAGTATAGCTTCCTGCAAAAATCATCAACATTGTTATTATTAACTTGATATTCATATCTATTTAATGAAATGTTCATATTTATATAAAAAAAACGGGGTCATTCAACCCCGTTTATAAAATCAACTATTTATAACCTTTTTCCTTTTTATAATCTTCAGGAATTTGATGGTTTATCATTTTGTACATTTCCTCATAATTAAATTCTTTGAATGTAGGGGATTCTTCATTGTGGCATTTAACACATAGCTCTTCAGAAGGCTTAAACAATCCAAGTGTAGCTCCGTCAACCACTCCCTTGCTAATATCCTCCATATCTTTCTTTTTCCAATATCCCTCACCCGCACCATGACAACTTTCACATCCTACTCCTTCCTCCATGTTATAACCCTTATCAAGCATGGATGCATCAACTCCATAAGCGGTAACGTGGCATTTCAGGCATTGAGCATCTTTTTGTGGGTCGGCAATACCTTTTTCGGTAGCAATCTTTTTAGCTTCTTCTGAAGCTAATGTCTGATATGCCTGTGCATGTTTCGTTGATTCCCATTGTTTAAACTGTGCACCCGATTTAGGAGAAGAATGACATGCTTTACACTTCTTACTTCCAGTATATTTATACTTACCTGCATCCTGAGCATAATTATTAATCGAAAATAATATTATTGTAATAGCAGTTAAAAAAACTACTCCTATCATTACTCCAAACTTCTTCATATATACCTCAATTCAATATATTTTACAAATTATTAAACTTATGTTTATTACTGTACAGCAATATAGCAAAATTTTCATTTTTAAAAAAAATATTATTCAAATTTGAAGAAAATTCTTTATTTTTAAATCATTGATTATTGTTCATTTAGATTATGAATTTTACGTTATATATCATTTTATTGTTTTTACTTCAGACCTCAATTCAAAATGAGGACTTTGAATCATTTATCAGTGAATTGGATGAATCATATAAAAAAGTCAACGATTATACCTGTAAATTATCCAAAAAGGAACTTTATCATGGAAAATACACTCATAGAAAAAACATAATTTACAAATTCAAAAAGCCTTGTTTTTTCTATTTGAACTGGACAGAAGGGGAGGACAAAGGTATGGAGGTCATTTATGCCGGAAAGAAATATAATAACAAGTCAAAAGTACACACAGGTGGTCTTATGTCAGTTATTAGCGTTGCTATTGACCCTCGGGGAAAGAAGGCATTAGACGGATGCAGGCATTCAATACTTGATTCAGATTTTGGTTCAATTATTGACCTTATTAAAACTAATTATAAAAGAGCAGTTAAAGAATCCTGTGCAAATATATTCCTTGAAAAAAAAGCTGAGGTCAACGGACAAAAGACAAGTGTATATAAAATTATTTTTCCTCAAGATAACTCATATTACGGTCATATTATTTATATTTATTTATGCGAAAAATTGAATTTACCCTTAAAATTTGTCGTTTATGATAAAGACTACAAACTACTTGAAGATTATGAATTTTGGGATTTAAAGATTAATGTCGGACTTGATGATATTGATTTTGATATTAACAATTCAAAATATAAATTCTGAAAGAAGGGGATTAGCTATTTAGGTAATTAGGTTGATAGGTATTTAGCGGAAACACCTAAACACCCAAAAACCTAAACACCTAAATGACTAAATACCTAAACACCTAATTAATAATTATCAATCTGTGCTCTTTGTAGTTTATCGGAATAGTCAATATAAACGGTTTTCCAATCTGTGAATATATCGAATACAGTCCATCCACCTTCTCTGTGACCGTTTCCTGTACCCTTTACACCACCAAATGGCATGTGTGCTTCTGCACCAATCGTTGGAGCGTTAATATATGTGATTCCAGCCTCAATGTCTCTAATTGCTTTGAATGCATTATTAACATTCTTTGTATAAATTGAGGATGACAAACCAAAATCGCAAGTGTTCTGAAGTTCAATAGCATGTTCAAAGCTGTCTGCTTTAGCAACTGCGAGGACAGGACCAAATATTTCTTCCATGAATATAGTATGTGATGGTAATACATCTGCAATAACTGTAGGTTTATAGAAACTACCTTTAGCAAGCACTCCTTCTGTTGCT
>CAZEHW010000007.1:0-21229 GCA_964511865.1 uncultured Hyphomicrobiales bacterium
TGAAATCCCCTCTGCCATTATAGAATTGAGCCATATTATCAATGCTCAAAGCTAAGTCTGGATGGTCAGTTTTGAATATACGTCTTCTCATTTCGAGTGCTTCAAAATAAAGAGGTTCAGCTTTCTTGAAATCCCCTCTTCCATCATAGAAAAAAGCCGTATTATTAATGCTCATAGCTAAGTCTGGATGGTCAGTTCTGAATATACGCCTTCTCATCTCGAGAGCTTCAATATAGAGCGGTTCAGCTTTCTTGAAATCCCCTCTGCCATTATAGAATTGAGCCATATTATCAATGCTCAAAGCTAATTCAGGATGGTCAGTTTTGAATATACGACTTCTCATCTCGAGAGCTTCAATCAATAGCGGTTCAGCTTTCTTGAAATCTCCTATGGCATAATAGAAAACAGCCATATTATTAATGCTGTTTGCTAAACCCGGAAGGTCAGTTTTGAACATACGTCTATACATCTCAAGAGCTTCAATATAGAGCGGTTCAGCTTTCTTGAAATCCCCTCTGCCATTATAGAATTGAGCCATATTATTAATGCTCATAGCTAAATCCGGATGGTCAGTTTTGAATATACGCCTTCTCATATCAAGGGCTTCAATCAATAGCGGTTCAGCTTTCTTGAAATCTCTTATGGCATAATAGAAAATAGCCAGATTATTAATGCTTTCATCTAAGGATGGATGGTCATCTTTGAATATTCGTCTTTTCATCTCCAGAGCTTCAATATAGAGTAGTTCAGCTTCAGTAAAGTATCCTATTGCTTTATAAAGAAACCCAAGATTTCCTACAGCTTCAGCATATTCCGGACTTTCTTCACCTCTTACTTCTTTAATTATTGGCTTTGATTTTTCGCAGAATTCAATTGCTTTTTCTGCATTACCCACGTAGTAATAACATTGCTCAATCATTTGAATTGAAGTAATATAATTCGTATCCAACTCTCCAAATTCTTCTTTTGCTTTTGGCAGTGCTTTTTGAGCCCATTCGAGTGCTGTTTGGAAGTCCTGCTTTTCCTGATAAATTTTTGTGCTGTCCATCATTTCTTTCCAGCTTTCGCCTTCGGCAATTACTAATGAATAATTACTAATTACTAATGATAGCAGGAGGAATAAGAAGTAATATTTTTTCATAACGCACCCTTTTTAATTACGAATTACCAATTACTAATTACTAATTTAAGAAAATTCAATGGAATAATTGTAAAGTTTTTAGTTGATAGCTGAAAAGTAGAAAGTAAAAAGCAGAAAATTTAATTTGTTGACTAACGACTGTTAACCATCGACTAAAAAGCGTTTCACGTTTCGCTTTTTCACGTTTCACCGAATTCCTATCAACATTTATTATACAAAAAAACAAAAAAAAGCTTTTAAAATATTGATTAATCTATGTAAAATTGTAATTTAATCTTTTGAATTTGAATGATTTCTAATTCTTAATTTTATTAATTAATATAGCATTAGGCAACAAAGCTAAAATGGAGATAATCAATTACTTACGGGAAAACAGAAGCGAAATTATTGCTAAATGGCAACAAGCAATAATTGATACCTATCCCAAAGGAGCAGGTAAATTCTTGTCGGTAAACAAAAATCAATTTGGTAATCCAATCGGCTTTACACTTAATCAGGAATTACCAAAAATCTATGACGAACTTACAGGAAAGATGGATAATGCAATCCTGAATTTATCTATTGAAAGCATTATCAAATTGCGTGCAGTTCAGGATTTTACTCCTGCAGAAGCTATTGGATTTATTAATCTTTTAAAAAATATAGTCGTAGATGAAACTCAAGCGATGATGACAGAAAAAAGTTTCATTGATTCTTATTTCACTTTTGATAAGAATATTGATATTGCCAATGGTATTGCTTTTGAGAAATACCTGGAAATGAAGCTTAAGTTATCTGAAATTAAGATTAATGAGATAAGGAACAAGAATCAAAGGATGGTTGACAGATTGAGCATTAAGTACGGACTTCCTCTGGAAGAGAGTTGAAAGACAGGGGAAATGTAAAATGTAAAATGTAGAATGGATATTTCTTTGAAACTCTGTGATTCCTCTGTGGAGCTCAGTGTAGTAAAGTATAGAGTTTAGAGATTTGAAATTAGCATTTGATTGAAAAAAAAATAGATTTAATAAAAACAAATTTAAAGGTAATAGTAAATGGGCTTATTGTTTTCAATAATTGCAATAACTGTATTGATAGTGCTTGCTATTGTCGGTGCGGCTGTACCCGGATTACATCCGGTATTTACAGTGGCTCTGCCATATATTGCTATCGCAGTTTTTATTGTTGGTGTTATTGCCCGCATATTGAAATGGGCGAAATCACCTGTTCCCTTTCGTATTACAACAACTTGCGGACAGGAAAAATCACTGCCATGGATTAAACAAAACAAATTGGATAATCCAAGCTCAACTTTAGGGGTAATTGGCAGAATGACTCTTGAGGTTTTGTTCTTCCGCTCCTTGTTCAGAAATACGAAGGTAGAACTGACAGAAGGTACAAAGCTTGCCTATGGCGAAACAAAGTGGCTTTGGGCGTTTGGTTTACTTTTTCATTGGTCTTTCCTGACTGTGTTCCTAAGGCATTTCAGGTTTTTTGCAGACCCAATTCCATTTTTTGTGAAATATCTCGAAATATTTGATGGATTCTTTCAGGTTGGAGTTCCAATCGTTTATATGACAGGAGTGGGATTGCTTGCCGCATTAACATATCTCTTCCTAAGGAGACTGTTTGATGCAAAAATTAAATATATTTCGCTTGCATCAGATTATTTCCCATTGCTTTTATTGATTGGGATAGCAACTACCGGAATAATAATGAGATACTTTATTAAAACAGATTTGGTTGCAATCAAGGAAGTTGCTGTTGGGGTTTTGACTTTCAATCCCATAACACCTGCTGATACAATCAGTTCATGGTTTTATATACACTTCTTTCTTGTAAATGCATTATTGATTTACTTCCCAATGAGTAAACTCATGCATATGGGAGGAGTATTTTTGAGTCCTACAAGAAATTTAGCTAATAATAACAGAATGAAAATTCATGAAAATCCCTGGAAAGATGATAAGGAATACTTCAAGCTTCACAGACATACTTACGAGCAATATGAAGACGAATTCAGGGAAGTAATGAAAGGAGCAGGACTTCCATTAGATAAGGAACCAGCAGAAAAGGAGGGTAAATAATGTCACTCAAACAAAAACCTGATGAATTGTTCAACACAATTAATTTTAATCCTCCTGCAAAAGATTGGATGGATACAACGGTTGATTTTTCGAAACGCGGTTGTTATAATTCTGCCGCAATTCCCGATAGCGTTAAATACGTTGAACAGCCAAATCCAAGAAAATGGCAGCCATATGAAGATGATTGGCAATTACCGGAGAACTGGCAGGAAATCATTCTCGAAGGTTTAAGGGTAAGAATTAAAAAATTCCGTTCTCTTCAATTATTCATGGATATATGTGTAAGGTGCGGTGCCTGTGCTGACAAATGCCACTTCTTTATTGGAAGCGGAGACCCAAAAAATATGCCTGTACTTCGTGCTGAGTTACTTCGTTCTGTTTACAGAAAAGAGTTTACCAAAGCCGGCAAAATCATGGGCAAAATGGTTGGGGCACAAGAGCTTACATTCGATGTCCTAAAGCAATGGTTCTACTATTTTTATCAATGCACACAGTGCCGAAGATGCTCAGTATTTTGTCCTTATGGAATAGACACTGCTGAAATAACATTCCTTGCAAGAGAGTTGATGAACCTGATAGGTGTCAATATTGACTGGGTTATGACTCCTGTAGCAAATTGTCACAGGACAGGAAATCATTTAGGAATTCAACCTCATGGCTTTGTGGACAGTTTGGAATTTGCACGTGATGACCTCGAAGATATTACGGGTATCCGCGTTGATTTGCCGATTAACAAGAAAGGAGCAGAAATTTTATTTATAACTCCTTCTGCAGATTATTTCGGTGAACCACACTATTTTACATTGCTTGGTTACTTGGCACTTTTTCATGAACTGAAATTGGATTACACATGGAGTACATACGCATCCGAAGGAGGTAACTTTGGTTCATTTGTCTCTCATGAGTTAATGAGAGCTTTGAATGCAAAGTTCTATGCAGAAGCAAAGCGGCTTGGAGTTAAATGGATTCTCGGAGGGGAATGCGGACACATGTGGAGAGTTGTTCACCAATATATGAATACACTTAATGGTCCTCCGAATTTTCTTGAGGTACCAAAATCACCAATTACCGGGACAGTATTCGAAAATGCAAAATCGGCAAAGATGGTTCATGTTTCTGAATTTACAGCAGATTTGATTAAGAATAATAAGCTTAAACTTGACCCAAGCAGGAATGACCATTGGCATGCGACTTTTCATGATTCATGCAATCCTGCAAGAGGTATGGGATTAATCGAAGAGCCGCGATATATAATTAAAAATGTTATGAATAATTTCTCTGAGATGCCTGACAGTTGTATAAAAGAACAAACTTTCTGTTGTGGTAGTGGAGCAGGTCTTGGAACCGAAGAAAATCTCGAGATGAGAATGAGAGGCGGAATGCCAAGAGGCAATGCGGTTAAATATGTACGCGATACAAACGGAGCAAATATACTTTTGTGTATGTGTGCTATTGATAAAGCAACTCTTCCGGCTGTTGTGGAATACTGGGCTCCGGGTGTTGATGTCGGAGGTGTTCACGAGATGGTAGGAAACGCATTGATAATGGAAGGCGAAAAAGAAAGAGAAACCGATTTTAGAATGCAACCTTTATTGAAAACGGAGCCACTTGTACAACCGGACAATGGAAAGGAGGGCAAATAATATGTACGATTTTGGAAAAATATTAACCGGAATAATAATATTTGTTCTTGTCTTTTCTTCACCGATTTGGACTAATTGGTTAAGTCCCGATGATGCCAAAGTACCTGATTTGAAATATCCTGAAAATTACAAAGAATGTGTTGCGGATAAGGATTATATGAATTCTTACCACATGGATATGCTTAATCAATGGAGAGATATGGTAGTAAGACAAGACATCAGGTATTTGACAAAGGATGGCAAACCTTTCATGATAGATGGTAAACAAGCTGAAATGAGTTTAACAAAAACATGTTTGCGTTGCCATGACAACCGGGAAGAGTTTTGCGACCAGTGCCATAACTTTATGGATGTTGTGCCTTATTGCTGGGACTGTCATCTTGACAAATATGTCCCGCCAAAAGATGTTGTTCCTAATGAGGAGGTAAAATAGTTATGAAAATAAATAGAAGAAAATTTTTGACATTAGCGGGTGCTGCTGCAGCATTTGGAATAGCAGGCAAACCAACATACAACATTTTGGCAGGTGAACATGAAAAACCGAAAGCCGGAGTAAAAAGATTAGCCATGGTTATTAACCTGAAGAAGCTCATGGATAATCCTCAAGTAATGGATAAATGTATTGATGCCTGTCATACGGCACATAATGTACCGAAGATAAATGATTCAAAAAAGGAAGTCAAATGGATATGGAAGGAAAAATTCCACCACGCTTTTTTGGAACAGGATAATTATCATCTACCGGCTAAAGTTGTGAATCATCCGGTATTGTTGCTTTGCAATCATTGCGATAATCCACCCTGCGTAAATGTTTGCCCAACTAAGGCAACATGGAAAAGAGAGGAAGACGGAATCGTTATGATGGACTGGCACAGATGCATTGGGTGTAGATATTGCATGGCGGCATGTCCATACGGTTCACGTAGTTTCAACTGGAAAGACCCAAGACAGGATTTGAAGGAGACAACTTCAGAATTTCCAACAAGGATGAAAGGTGTTGTTGAAAAATGTACTTTCTGCGATGAAAGAATTGTACAAGGTAAACTCCCGCATTGTGTTGAAGCTTGCTGTGACAATGAGATTATGTTTGGTGATTTGAATGACAGGAAATCTGAAATTCGTCAGATTTTGAAGACAACTTATTCTATCAGACGTAAGCCGGAACTTGGGACTCAACCGGAGATTTATTATATCATTTAGTTTGAAAGTTTTAAAGTATAAAGTTTAAAAGTATAAGTAGTCATCCTGAGCTTGTCGAAGGATGAAGAGTAAGACAAAGGAATAGGGAGAAGGGAGAAGGGAAAAATGTAGAATGTAGAATGTAGAATGGATATTGAATTTTTTTTTGGAAACTCTGTGGAACTCTGTGTAATACAGATTTGTATTTTGAAATAAGATATTAAAAAATGATAGAAAATTTATCAGTCATCCTAAGCTTGTCGAAGGATAAAATAAAAATGGATTAAATAAAAATTTGTGAGGAATAAATTATGCTTGAAAAAGTATTTATTGGTTCGAAAAAGTATTGGGCTTGGATAATTTTCCTGTGTGCTTTGGTTGGCACGGGAACCCTTGCTTTCATATATCAGTTTCAGGAAGGTTTGCAGGTAACCGATATGAGCCGTGATGTAACTTGGGGAATTTATATTGCCCAGTTCACATTCTTTGTCGGTGTTGCTGCATCTGCCGTGATGGTTGTCTTGCCTTATTATCTGCATAACTACAAGGAGTTCGGAAAGATTACAATCTTGGGTGAATTTCTTGCTATCGGTGCTGTGCTTATGTGTATGACATTCATATTTGCAGATATGGGACAACCGCTAAGAATATTAAATGTATTCTTGCATCCGACACCTAATTCACCAATGTTTTGGGATACAGTTTCGTTGTTTGGTTATTTGGTATTGAATGTTATCATCAGCCATGTTGCTTTGAAATCAGAGAAGAACGGAATGCATCCGCCAAAGTGGATAAAGCCGATTATCATTATCTCGATTCCATGGGCTGTCAGTATACATACTGTTACTGCATTCCTGTATTCAGGTTTGGCGGCACGTCCATTTTGGATGTCGGCGATTATGGCACCTAGATTCTTGGCAACTGCTTTTTCTGCAGGTCCTGCATTACTGATTGTTTTGTGCCTTTTGCTTCGAAAAATTACTAATTTCCATGTCGGAAAAGAACCATTGCAAAAGCTGGCTATCATTGCAACTTATGCAATGCTGTTGAATGTGTTTTTCATTTCTTTAGAAATCTTCACAGCATATTACAGCGGGATGCATCACCATACAGCACATTTCCAATTCTTGTATTTTGGACTTGAAGGTAATTACACATTAGTTCCGTTCATGTGGACTTCAACCATTTTTGCTATTGCATCAATACTCTTACTCATTGTTCCCAATTGGAGAAAGAACGAAGGACTTCTTCTTTGGGCAAGTATATTCGTGTTCCTTTCGATTTGGCTGGACAAAGGTTTGGGAATGATAGTTGCAGGTTTAACACCGACACCATTAGGTCATGTTGTATCGTACTTTCCAAGTATGACCGAATTATTAATTACATTAGGAATTTTCGGAATGGGTGCTTTGGTTATAACGGGGTTGTATAAGATTGCGTTGACGGTCCGTCGGCAACTTAAACCGAGTGAGAATTAGTTTTTTGGGGAGAAGGGAAAAGGGAGAAAGGAGAAGGGATTTTTTAAGAAAAAAAGAGGATGGTTTAAATACTGTCCTCTTTTCATGTAATGAAGCAAAATACAACATTAATTTATTGTAAAAGGATTCGATAGAAGAACTTCATAATATTTATTTTGTGAAATTATATAACGGCTAATCTTTATCCGATATTTATTATATTTTGGTATCCACGGCTCTAGCACTGAATAAATTTTAAATGAAACTGCCTTATCATCAAGTGGAAAAATCTTAATAATTCGGACAAATTTTTCTCTTGGATGAAAAATATCCGAAATAATTTCACTCCAATTATTATCAATCAACATTTCGATACTAATGATTATGTCCAATGTATCACTTGAATGATTTATTAATTTAAAACTAAGACTATCATTTATTGAATAATTTTCCTTCAAATCTTTTAAAGTAATCTCCTCGGAATTAGATTCATTAAAAGCCAGAATAAATGTAAGGAATACAATGAAATATTTCATTTTATTACTCTTAATTGATTATAGGTAATTGAACTCTTCCAAATAAAGTTGCATTGCATCTTTTAAATTTTGCATTGCTTCGGGAACGGTACGACCATGTGTGTGGCAGCCGGTAAGTTCCGGTATCCAAGCGTGAAATTCCTCTCCGTCTTGTTCAATTCTGTATGTTAACATGATTTAACAATAATTAATTTAACATTTATTTAGCTTAACGTCATTATATTTGAAATATTGTTAATAGCAGTTGTTGTAATAACATGAAAGTATTGGATGTTGAAAAACATTGAAATTTTTTGGAGAAGGGGAAAGGGGGAAAGAAGAAGGGATTTTTGAGAAGAGGGTGCTGGTTTCACTGCCCTCTTCTTTTTCATTTATAACACTTTTAAATGAATTACTATTTTTATCAATTTTTTTGTATTGACAGCAATAAATGACAAAGTTGGTTAATGTTTGTAACTTCACAGATTAGTTTTTTTATAAATTTATTTGCATATTTGAACAAAATTAAATTTACACTTTGTTTGAAAGAAGAGCATGATGAATCAAAAAGATGATGGTTTTACATGGAATATCCAAAAAGCAGGATATGATTTTGAGAAAGTAGACGAGATGGGTAAAATTGATTTTGAAAACTATCTCAGAGAATTTGAAAATTTCCCATGGATGGAACAAATTGATTATATTAATAAAATTCAGGAAGGTAGTGCACCAACAATTACATCAGTAGATATTGAAACAGAATGGAAATTTTGGATATCAATGGGAGGAAATAGTAAAGAATATTTTTATGTATTAGGTTTTATTTGTTATATTGAAAAAAACAGCTTTTTAGGTTTTGGAAAGCCAAAAATCAGAGAACAGCATTATTCTTGTGATACCACGGATAAAAAGCTTGTATTAGAACTTATAAAAGTTTTTTTTGATAGAGATTTTGATAAACTCCAGAGTACAATAGAAAGCATGGAAAATAATCCATGGGATTAGGGTAGATATCACAACTTATGATTTCAAGCAAGTAACCCTATTGAAAGTGAAAAAAGATTAAACTTACAAATTTATTCCACTTTACATAGTATTCAACTGCTTTGCTTATTACATTCTATCAGTTGTAACAACTAATAAGACATATATCTTTTACTGAACTGACCTAATCAAAGAAATATTTTTCTTAAGAATACTATTGACTAAATCATCCGGATTTTTTTTCTTTTTAAGTGCCAGTTTATTTATAAATTCCTGTATTTCTGAATCAAGGTAAACTGGTATTTGAAATTCAGCTTTTTTATTATAAAACTTCCCTTTTTCACCTTTTGAAAAATCATATTCTCTCTTCATTTTATATCTCGTTATATTGTTTCTTTAAATTACAATATAAATTCTCAATTTTAGTATTTTTTAAAATAGGTATTTTCAAATTATTAAGCAAGAATTTATTTAACCATTTTTAATATAACCAATATGTTTTTTTTGTAATTTTCGGTTTATTTTATTTCAAATTATAAAAGAATGTGAAAAAGGAATTGGTAATGAATAAAAATCCTGATTTTAAAAATATGGAACTTAACATTGAATCGAAATCTATTGATTTTGAGCAATGGAAGAAACTTTACAAAAATGACGGTAAATCGTTTGAGGAATCAATATTTCATACATTGGAAAAAATTGATGTATTGCCTCTTTATACATCAGATATGGTTGAGAAAGATATTAATTTAGATTATGCGGCAGGTATTCCTCCGTTTTTGAGAGGACCTTATCCGACAATGTATGTTACTCAGCCATGGACTGTTCGTCAGTATGCAGGTTTTTCGACGGCTGAGGAAAGCAATGCTTTTTACAGAAGAAATATTGCGGCAGGTCAAAAAGGTTTGTCTGTAGCATTTGATTTGGCGACACATCGTGGCTACGATTCCGACCATCCTCGTGTTATTGGTGATGTCGGGAAAGCAGGTGTTGCAATTGATTCAATTCTCGATATGAAGATTTTATTTGACAGCATACCGTTAGACAAGATGTCTGTTTCAATGACAATGAATGGTGCTGTTCTGCCGGTTTTAGCTTTTTATATTGTTGCCGCAGAAGAGCAGGGAGTTAAGCAGGAACTGTTGACAGGTACGATTCAAAACGATATATTGAAAGAGTATATGGTAAGGAATACTTATATATATCCACCTGAGCCATCAATGAGAATTATATCTGATATATTTGCTTATACTTCCAAGAATATGCCAAAGTTTAACTGTATTTCCGTATCGGGTTATCACATGCAGGAAGCAGGAGCTACTGCGGATTTGGAAATGGCTTATACTTTGGCTGACGGATTGGAATATGTCCGTTCAGGAATAAAAGCAGGTTTGAATGTTGATGATTTTGCTCCACGTATTTCTTTCTTTTGGGGAATAGGTAAAGATTATTTCATGGAAATAGCGAAGATGAGAGCCGCCCGTGTTATCTGGGCAAAACTTATTAAGCAATTCAATCCAAAAAATCCGAAATCAATGGCTTTGCGTACACACTCGCAAACATCCGGTTGGAGCTTGACAGAGCAAGACCCATTCAATAATGTTATCCGTACATGTGTTGAGGCAATGGCTGCTGTAATGGGAGGAACACAGTCATTACATACAAATTCGCTTGACGAAGCAATCGCACTACCGACAGATTTTTCGGCAAGAATAGCTCGGAATACTCAAATTTATTTGCAGGAAGAAACCGGAATTTGCAGAACAGTTGATCCTTGGGCAGGTTCGTACTATGTTGAGAAATTGACTCAAGACATTATGCAAAAAGCATGGGAACATATCGAAGAAATTGAATCTTTAGGAGGTATGTCCAAAGCAATTGAAACAGGTATTCCAAAAATGAGAATCGAGGAAGCCGCGGCACGCAGACAGGCAAGAATAGACTCCGGTGCTGAAGTAATCGTCGGTGTTAATAAGTATAAACTTGAACATGAAGACCCGATTGAAATTCTCGATGTTGACAATGCGGCAGTTAAAGAACAACAGTTAAAACGTCTTGCCAAATTGAGGGCGGAAAGAGATAGCGATAAGGTTCAGAAGAGTTTGAAAGCTTTGACAGATGCGGCGAGACAGGGGATAGGGGATAGGGTTTCGGGTATAGGGTCTGAGGATAATTTGTTGGCATTGTCAATTGAAGCGGCGAGGAATAGGGCAACATTAGGAGAAATATCTATGGCATTGGAAGAAGTTTACGGAAGACATAAAGCAGTCATACGCTCGATTTCAGGTGTTTACAGTTCTGAATTTTCAGGAAATAATGAAATCGAAGAAGTGCGGAAAATGACTGATGAATTTGCCGAAAAGGAAGGCAGGCGTCCCCGAATTCTCGTTGCAAAAATGGGGCAGGACGGGCATGACCGCGGAGCAAAAGTAATCTCAACAGCATTTGCCGATTTGGGTTTTGATGTAGATATTGGACCGCTTTTCCAGATACCGGACGAAACAGCAAGGCAAGCAGTTGAAAATGACGTGCATATCGTTGGTGTCAGCTCTCTTGCGGCAGGACACAAAACGCTTATCCCGGAACTTGCAAAGGAATTGAAAAATCTCGGTAGGGAAGATATAATGATTGTCGTAGGTGGTGTCATTCCACCCCAGGATTACCAATTCCTATATGACAACGGAGCATCATTTATTTTCGGACCGGGGACGGTTATTCCGATAGCGGCAAAGAAGGTGCTGGAGATGATGATGACCTAGCAGACGGCAGACAGCAGACGGGAAAAGGGAGAATTACGAGCGGATTATATTTAAGGTTAAATTGAATTTAAAAAAACATATACATATTTTTTTATAGGTGTATTTTTTACCTCATTGATATCGGCATAAATAGTTTTTTCAATCTGATTTCCTAAACTATCATAACTGTAAGTATATCTTAATTGCATTACATTTTCTTCATACCAAATTGCCTCAATATAATTTCCTTTTTTATCGTATTTAAATTCAAAAGTATGATCAATTAAGGCATTTTCATTATAAAATAATATTTTCTGATATACTTTAACTTCATTTAAATATTCATATATACTTTTTCTTTGAATAATATTCGATTTATTATATGTTTTTTCTTCTATTATATTTCCTGTTTCATTATATATAAAAGTGTATTTACAAAAAATTCCATTATCATCTATTATTTCTTCATATAGATTCTTGTTGTCATCAAAAAGACAAGTAGTAGAATTATATCTATCAAATCCCATATTAAGATATTTTATTAATTTTATCAAATTATTCTTCTCATCGTAATGATAAGTAAAGATTTCTGAGATACTGTCATTTTTATCGTATAATACCCTTTCAATTCTGTTACCACGAGTATCATATTTATAGGTAATTTTATAATCCAAATAATTATAATCAGATTGAAAATATACAATTTTATTTCCTTTGTCATCGTAGTGATAATTTTGTGTAATATCAATTTTCCCATCATCCCCAAATATTATTTCTTCGACCATATTTCCTTTTTCATCATATTTTAATTTTCTTTCCAATTTTTTAGAATTGCTATCAATTTGTCCAGATTTATACATATAAATATATTCAAAACATTCATTGAATCCTCCGAACGCCTTTTCTTGGAAATGTAAATATAGCGTGCTACCAAGGACAGATTTTAAATCTGTGGGTGTAGCCATTATAACAGCAAAGAAAAATATGATAAAAAATCTTTTCATTTATTTCATTTAATATATTCAAGATACTCAAGTTTTTTAATTAATATTTAAAATTATTGAAATATTCTTAGATAAGCAAATAAAATTCATCATCCAATCCAATTAACCGGATTTCATTCCGGCAAATAAGGCTTATTATCTGAATATACTATAGTGAATAAATCCATTTTCCGGTATTTATCGCACATCATTTCTGCAAATCGTGGTGAATAGTATGCATCAATAGGATAAGCATAGCCACCTGCTGTCAAAAATCTTTCGGCATCCGGGAACAACTCTTTAACAATAAATTCGTGATGTGGTTCCTGAGGAACTATTATTACATCGAAAAGAGATGCCTTTTTATCCTTATTAAGATAGTTTTCGAGCATAGGAATAATTTCCGAACTTATTAACGCTTCTTCTTCGCTGACTTTGTCGTCTGCCTGAATCATTGTACTTATCATATCTTTAAGCTGAGCTATCTGTTCAGCAGGGGGATCACTTTCGAGATAATTATTAACTGTTTTTTGTAATCTGACAAACCTGTTATCGGAACTTTGCTTTCTTTCATTTTCAAGTTTATCGAAATCATATTCAATATTCCAGTCTTTAGCGAAAAGCTGGATAATTTCCTGTTCTTTTGGGTCAAACTCTTCGTCAATCATCGCAACCTGATGCATTATATGTAATATAACTTCTGCCTGGAGAGGTTTAAAAAATTTCTTTAATAAATAATCTGCTTCTTTACTTTCTAACTTCAAAGCTTTCACAATTAATTTCCAAAAACCAAATTTCTTCTGTCCTTTGACAAAAACTCCTGTACCAATAGTGAAGAATACAGCACCTTCAATAACATAAATTGCCTGGTCAATCCAACCCTTTGTATCATAGTTGACAACAATATAATAAACAACCCAGAGCAGGCAATTCACGATTAACAGAAACATACCGGATAAAGATTGTGATTCAGCAACTTCCTGCATATGCTTTCTTTTCCAAATTTTGTTGATTTTTAGATATAAATATAGAAATGTGAGAAATATTGACAGAAATACCAGCCAATTAATAATATTTATAAAAGTTCCCCTGTCAACTTTGTATTTTATGCCATTGCTTAATCTTTCGTTGATGTGTGCAGTACCGTTATTGATATCTTCATCTCCATTGATGATAGGTACAATAACCCTAATCATTGTATCAGTCCATTCCAAATACCCGCCTTTTTCATCAATCTCCCATCCATAGAATTCGACATAACGGTTCTTTCTTTCATTGCCAAAGTTTTTACCAATTAATTTTACAGTATCTGCTATTTGAAAAACTGCCGGTTCGATTTTTTCAAGGTAAATATCAGGGTTGTTTATTTCTTTAATTTCCTCTTCTTCTGAGCAACCAAATATGGCAAAAAATAAGAACAATAAAGATAAAAGATATACTTGTCTCATTCGAAATTCTCCAATTAAAAAAAATTAAATAACTATTAGAACAATAATACAGTTTAATTATTATCAAAAATATGAAAAAATCACACAGTGAAGGACTGAGAAAAATAATTTTATTCAATATTATTCGTATGTTTTGGAAATTTTTAGTAAATTTCATTTATATTAAAATTAAACATTTTTAAAATTGAGGGATTATGCTGATAATAGCCGGACCATGTGTAGTTGAATCTAAAGAAATGCTGAATGAAATCGCTTCTGAATTGAAGCAGGAATGCGATAAATTTGGATTTGAATTAATTTTTAAGGCATCGTACAAAAAAGCAAACAGAACAAGTCTGAACTCCTTTACAGGAATTGGAGATACTCAGGCATTGACTTATCTGAAAGAAATCGCTGAAGAATTTTCTCTTTCGGTTATCACAGATGTTCATTCAGTTGAGGAAGTCAAATTGGCTTCAAAATATGTCGATGTTTTACAAATCCCTGCTTTTCTCAGCCGCCAAACTGAATTATTGGTTGAAGCAGGCAAGTCAGGCAAGAAAATCAATATCAAAAAAGGTCAGTTCATGGCTCCGGAAGATATAAAAAAAGCTGCGGAAAAAGTTGCTTCCACAGGTAATAAAAATATTATGCTGACTGAAAGAGGTTATTCCTTTGGATATCACGATTTGATTGTGGATTACAGATCTTTGCTTATAATGAAGGATTTTGGTTATCCGGTGATTTATGATGCAACTCATTCTTTGCAGCAGCCTTCCGTTGGAGAACAATCAGGAGGTTACCCGAGATTCATTCCTGCTCTTGCCCGTGCCGCTGTAGCAGTTGGCGTTGACGGAATTTTCTTTGAAACACATCCTGACCCTGCCAAAGCAAAAAGCGATTCGGCTACTCAGTTGCCACTGTCTTTAGCCGCTTCGTTTCTTTCGGATATAAAGTCAATTTCAGATTTGAAATTTAAACTTTAGGACAGGGAAAAGTGAAACGGGAGGCAGGAGACGGAAGACAGAATTTTTGGAAATGTAGAATGTAATTGAATAGCAATACATAATGTTACACAGAGAATGTCTCTCTATGGCTAAAGCACTCTTTATAAACTTTACAAACTTTATTAACTTTTTACTGAAGAACTTCTTCGCCAAACAATGTGGCTGATGTGGACTTGGTGATTCTGACATTTATTAATTTACCTTGCTGAATGCCATCACGCCACGGAAAAATTACAACCTTGTTTGTTTTAGTTCTTCCGAACCATTCATCTTTATTTTTTTTGCTGACTCCTTCGACTAAAACCTCGTGTGTTTTTCCGGTTTCATTTTGATTCTGCTTTTTAGAAATTTCTTGCTGAAGATGGATTATCTCATTCAACCGCCTGATTTTCTCTTCTTCGCTGACATCATCTATCAAATCGAAAGCTTTCGTACCTTCACGTGGCGAATATCTAAACATAAAAGCAGTATCGTACTTAATAATTTCCATTGCTTTTAAAGTAGCTTCGTGGTCTTGCGATGTTTCACCCGGAAAACCTGCAATAATATCCGTAGTTAATGAGCAATCAGGAATTAATTCCTTGATTTTTTCTACACTTTCGAGAAAATGCTCAATTGTATATTTCCTGTTCATATTCTTTAAAACATTATTTGAGCCGGACTGCATAGCAAAATGAATATGATTGCAAATGTTGTCAAATTTGGCAATTGTTTCAATTAATTGAACGCTCATGTCCTTTGGGTGCGAAGTCATAAACCTGAATCTGATACCCGGAGCTTCATCAGCCACTTTTGCAAGTAAATCAGGAAATTCAGAATTAGTTTCAGGACATTTATAACTGTTAACGTTTTGTCCGAGAAGAGTAATTTCCTTGAATCCCTTTTCTCTAAGTGAGGCAACTTCATTAATTATTGATTGCATGGGTCTGGCTCTCTCCCTACCCCTTGTGTAGGGGACAACGCAGTAGGAACAAAAATTATTACATCCTCTCATTATGGAAATCCATGCACTTAATCCATCAGTTCTTAATGGTGTAATATCATCATAGGTTTCAAGATTTCCGGATTGCTCTTCAAAAAACTTTTCATTAAGAGTAGTTCTGAGTTTGTCATAAGAAGTAAGTTCATCATTTATCAGTTGATTTAACATCAAATGTATTTTTCTGTAATCATCGGGACCTGCTGTAAGATTAATCATGTCGTTACCTTCAACTACTTTCTCCTGCAATCTTTCAGCCATACATCCGATAATCCCTACTATCAGCCCGGATTTTTTCTTCTTATACTGTTTCAGGTGAGTTAATCTTTCAAATATCTTTCTTTCAGCATTTTCTCGAACTGAGCAAGTATTTAGTAAAATCACATCAGCTGTCTTTGCTGAGTTGACCATTGAATACCCATTCTCCTCCAAAATTGACGACACAATTTCCGTATCGCTCAAATTCATCTGACAGCCGTATGTTTCTATATATACCCTTTTATCATTCATTTCAATCTATTTTCTTCTTTACAAACTTTATGAACTTTTCAAACTTTAAAACTGATTTATGTAATTGTCGTTAATTAACGTAATTTAGTAAAAATATTTTATTCAATGGAAATAACAATGGTATGAAAATAATTGCTTATATATTGATTATTATCGGTGTTTTATTCACAGCCGGTATGTTTTATATTATCTTTACAGTAGAAAACAGCTTTGATATCATAATAGGATGGATTTTCTTAGGTCCATTTCCAATGTTTCTCGGTATATTTTTAATAAGAAAGATAAAAGCAAATCCGATGCTTGATTTTTTCAAAAGGAAATAATTGTTTATTTAGAAGAAAACAGTGATAATAAGTATTACCAAACCTACTGTATATATGGCAACTCCCTTTGGTGTAAGACTTTTCCAATAAGCAATTATCAAGAATTTTCTATTACCCGGAAGTCTGTGCTTCACAATAGCATACATCATCACAGCAATGCTGAATAGAATCACTAAAAATTTCATTAATTCCTTTCGATTTAAATTTAAAAAAAGTGTAAATTATTCAATTATGGATTTTATTTTATCAATCAATCCGGTCGTACTTCTTCCTTCGAGCAAAGGAATAACAACAACTTTACCGCCGTTTTTTTCGACGACATCAGCACCAACAATAGTATCATGTGTATAGTCTCCGCCTTTAACCAAAATATCAGGTTTGATAGCTGAAATCAATTCAAAAGGTGTGTCTTCATCAAAAACAGTTACGTAATCAACCGGTTCTAAAGCAGAAAGCACAACAGCCCTGTCTTTTTCGGGATTCAAAGGTCTGTTATTTCCTTTCAATCTTTTTACGGAATCATCGCTGTTAAGTCCAACAACTAATATGTCCCCCTGAGTTTTTGCATCAAAAAGATATATAACATGACCGGCATGAATTATATCAAAACAACCATTTGTAAAAACGATTTTTTTGCTCTGTTTATGTAATTTTTTACTAATATCAACTAATTCTTCTCTTGATACTATCATATCTCTTTCGGTTAAAATGAATACACTTCAATTAATAATTATAAAATTAATGATTTTCTTGCAACAGAACAAAAGAGAAATTAATACTTATCAAAAATACCGTACCTAAACTCATTAAACTTACTGAACTTAAAAAACTCATTAAACTAAATAAATGATATACTTATCAGTCAATACAATAGAATTTGTGAATTTTAAAGAACTATTTTTTGGAGAATATTTAATGTTAAAAAATGGATTTACTAAATTTAACTTTTTAATAATTGTTTTTCTCATTGGATACAGCATAGCTGAATCCAAGCCGGTTTACATAGCGACAAGTTCTCCTGTGGAACAAATACTGAAGGAAATCACTGGAACAAGTGCCGAGATTATTACTTTAGTTGGTCCGGGTGCTTCTCCGCATACATATTCGCCAAAACCATCCCAGGTAATCAAAGCACAGAAAGCAGATGCTTTGTTTTATGTTTCTGAATATCTTGATGGTTGGGCTTCAAATTTAAGCACAAAGAAAAAGTATAAATTAATTGATTTATTGCCTAAATCTTATAGGTTAAATTTCGAAAGTGATGAGCATAACGACCATGATGGTCATAAACATAGCACTAAAAAGATTATTGACCCGCATTTTTGGACTGACCCTTTAGCAGTTAAAGCAATTGTACCTGTAATATTAAAGAAATTAATATCCATAAACCCCGAAAACGATAAGATTTACAGAAATAATGCAAAAGTATTTGAAAAAAAACTTACTGAATTGAATTTAGAAATAAAGACAAAAATGAAAAGATTTGAAGGAGAACCAATATTTCTTTTCCATCCATCTTTTAGATACTATCTTAAAAGATATGGATTAAAATACATGGGCTCAATCGAAACTTCACCCGGGAAAGAACCCTCGGCAGATTATTTAATGAAACTTATTCAAAACATTAAATCCTCCAAAGCCAAAGCGCTATTTACCGAACCGCAATTACCTGTTGCTCCTGTTAAAACAATTGCAGAGGCGGCATCATTAAAACTATTTGTTTTAGACCCTTTGGGTGGTATTGAAAAAAGAAAAACATATTTTGAGTTAATTAAATACAATACGGATATTTTAGTTAAGTCGCTTAAAAAATAGAATGTAAAAATTGGAATGTAAAATGTAAAATGAAAAACGAATAACAGATAACTGATGACACATAATTGTCAATTCAAAAATTGCATTTTTTATTTAAAATTCCTGACAAGAGATAATAACACTTATTTATTTCAAACTTCTTATTTAAAATAAATATTTATATATAACCGTTAAATTTTCTGATTTTCAATGTGATTTATTTAAGTTTGTTTTTATGATAGGAACGAATATAAAATTTAATAATGTTTCGGTGCTGTTTGGACATCATACGGCTATCGAAAATATTAGTTTTGAAATTAATACAAATACAGTCGTTACGGTTGTCGGACCCAACGGGGGAGGCAAAACAACACTTTTGAAAATAATTTTGGGGCTTATCAAACCCACGCGGGGTGAATTGCTGATTAATGGAAAAGAAACCTGCAGTCTTCCTCCTAATGTCATTGGTTATGTACCGCAAATTAAAACTTCGGACATGACCTTTCCTGCATTATCCATTGAACTTGTTGCCTCAGGATTAAAGAACAACTGGGTTGCAAGATTATCAAAGGAAGAAAAGAGATTGTCAATGGTTCAATTAGAAAGAGTCGGTGCTTCACACCTTGCAAACAGGCAAATAAGCAAGCTGTCCGGAGGAGAATTGCAAAGAGTTTATTTAGCAAGAAGTTTTGTGAGAAATCCTGAAATATTACTATTGGACGAACCTGTTACAGGCATTGACTTTCTTGGTGAAAGCGATATTCATAACATAATCGAGCAATATAGAAAAGAATCCAAAACGATTATATTGATGGTTACTCACGATTGGGAAGCGGCTTATCACCACGCTGACAAGGTGATACTAATCAACAGAAACTTAATCAGCTTTGACAGTCCTGAGAAAGCTTTTTCTGAAGAAAACTTAAGAAAGACATTCAGTCACATCGGACATAAACATGAAATGATATTCGGGGTAGAAAAACATGCTTGAAATACTTTCATACCCGTTTATGCAAAAGGCAATTATAGCCGGTTTTCTGGTTGGTTTTATTGCCAGTTATTATGGTGCATTTGTCGTTCAAAGGCGTATGAGTTTTATGGGTAGCGGTTTGGCACATACTGCTTTTGGGGGTATTGCTTTAGGATTGTTACTGGAATCTGAACCCTTATGGTATGCTATTCCTTTTACCGTAATTGTGTCCGTAATGATAACATGGATTAAGCAAAAAGCAAAAATCTCCGTTGACACATCAATCGGGATTTTGTTTTCTGTTTCTGTAGCGTTAGGCATCATATTTATTTCGCTGAAAAAAGGATATTCGGTAGATGCCTTTACGTATCTTTTCGGTTCGATTTTATCGGTAAATACACCGGACTTATGGTTTAGCTCAATCATTGCCTTAGTTACGATTCTTACTTTTTTTAAGTTATGGCACAACTGGGCATACTCTACTTTCGATTCTGAGCTTGCTTCAGCTGACAGACATAAAGTACAAAGAGATAATTATTTGCTCTCAATTCTAATTGCTTTATCAATCGTCATTTCAATTAAATTAGTGGGAATAATCTTAATAGCTGCATTTTTAGTTATTCCACCAGCCGCCGCTAAGTTAATGAGCAGAACTTTTTACAAAATGACAATTCTTTCTGTTATTATCGGAATTTTCAGTTCTCTTGCCGGTTTGTATTTTTCACTTATTATGGATATACCAAGCGGTGCAACAATAATACTTATTCAGGCACTAATCTTTGTAGGTGCCTTGATATATAGTTTAATTCATAATGAAAACGGCTGAAAAATTATTTCAAAAATGACTTCAGTCTTTTGAAAGATACACCTGAAAAATGACTTTTCCCGTTACTGTTTTGAAATTTTGATTTCATTTCGGGAGAATACTTTCTTTCTGCTAATTTCGCCAGCTTAACAAATGGTAATCCAATTAATAAATAAAGGGTAGCGACCATAATTCCAGTTCCAATCCAATCGTAATATGTTGCAGAAAGTTGCAAATAAACCTTAGTCAACTCAGTCATTGCAATAACCGAGACCAAAGATGAATCTTTCAACAATGAAATAAAATCATTTGTTATCGGTGGAATTACAACCCTGATTGCCTGCGGAAGTATAATATACCTTAATGCCTGTATTTTTCTCATACCGAGAGAAATAGCCGCTTCCATCTGCCCTTTCGGAACTGCGAAGATTCCTGCCCTGTAGTTTTCCGCTTCATAAGCCGCATAATTACATCCGAGACCAATTATCGCTGCAAAAAATGGAGAAATTTTTATACCCATAACAGGTAAGGCATAGTAAATAAAAAATAACTGAATTAAAAGCGGAGTCCCTCTTACTGTTTCAATAAATATTACAGCCAAAGATGAAAAAGGACGTGGTGCATAAACCCTGAGCAAAGCAATTAAGAGCCCTAAAATAATTGCAACAACCATTGAAACTATTGATAATCCGACAGTCAACAAAGCAG
>CAZEHW010000007.1:21239-35189 GCA_964511865.1 uncultured Hyphomicrobiales bacterium
CCCAATATTGGTAGAAATCCAACATAGCGGTTAAAATAATCCCAAAATGTCAACTGTAATTTTTGCTGATTTATAAATTTCTCATAATCTTTTCTCGGTACATTCGAAGCAGAAGGGTCATCAAGGTAATTAGCCATCATGAAGTTCCACATATTCCAATGCTCGAGAATCTCTCTTAGCTTTCCGGATTCCTTTAATTTTTGAATGGCAAGATTAATCTTTCTTAACAACAGGGTATCCGATTTTTTCATTGCAATACCGTAGATAACCTCACCTATCGGTTGACCAGCTAATTCTAACTGTGGATTCCAACCTGCATAATACAATGCAACGGGATGGTCAATAAGCACAGCATCCAATCTGCCGATTTCAAGTTCGGTATAAGAATTTTTTTCACTGTCATAAGTTTTAACATCAATTCCACCTGCAGCTCTTAAAATTCTTTCAGCAAGAGCTCCTTTTAGAGTACCAACGGGTTTTCCAATGAGGTCGGAAAGATTTGTAATTTCTTTTTCTTCACCTTTCCTTACAACAAGTTGCTCATAAGTAATGTAATAGGGTTCCGAAAAAGCTACAACTCTTTCCCTGTCTTTGGTAACTTCCAAACCATTAATAGCAACCTGATAATCATTTCTTTCCAATCCCGGAATCAAACCGTCCCATTGATTTTGGACATGTTCTTGAGACATTCCTAATTCTTCTGCTATGGCTTTGATAATGTCAACTTCAAAGCCGATCAATTTGAGAGGGTCCATCGCATCCTGAAATGCATAAGGTGCTCCGCTTTCTGCATCAGCCGCCCATCTCAAAACAGGTTTTTTACCATTCTTTTGATTTTGTGCAAATATTATTGAACTTGCTAATAATAATATTATGCAAACATTGATAAACTTTTTTATGTAACTAAGAGCCATTCTTTTTACCTTAATCATTAAGTATTTTCAAATAATTCCTTGTTCTTTCATCCTTTGGATTAGAGAAAATAATATCCGGTGGTCCTTCCTCAACAATATTGCCGTCTTCCATATAAACAATTCTGTCCGACGCAGATTCAGCAAAATTCATCTGGTGTGTAACAACAACCTGAGTCATACCCTCTTTGTTTAGATTACGCATTACAGTAGTCACTTCTTCTACTAATTCAGGGTCTAATGCAGATGTCGGTTCGTCGTAAAGCATTACCTGAGGAGACATAGCAAGGGCACGTGCAATCGCTACTCTTTGAGCTTGCCCTCCGGAGAGTTCATGAGGATGTCTTTCTATAAATTGTTCTAAACCGACTTTCTCAAGTATTTGTACAGCTCTCAAAGTAGCTTGTTCCTTTGTTTCTTTTTTTACTATCATCGGAGACAAAATCACATTTTGCATTACTGTTAAATGAGGAAATAAATTAAAACTCTGAAATAACATTCCAACTCTTGTTCTTAATGTATGCAGTTTAAGCTGGAAGTCTTCATCCAAAGTATCATCTCTCATATCCGAAGTTTTCTTTCTGCCTCCAATACCCGGTATCTTTGTAAACCTGGAATTCCTTTTCTTATATTTTTCCATTCCCCGTGAAATATTTACTCCTGCAATACGCAAACGCCCGGAATCAAGAATCTCGAGACAATTCAAGCATCTGAGAAAAGTAGTTTTACCGCATCCGGAACGACCGATGATGGAAATCAATTCACCGGGTTGAACTTCAAAATCAATTCCTTTTAAAATCGGAGTTCCATTAAAGCCCTTATATAATCCTTTAACGCTTATTATTAAATCTGACCGTTCTCTTTTTTCAATCTTCATAGTAAATTTATATTAAATAATTAACTAATATCATTTCAAAACTCCACAATTAATTAATTTACTACTTTAATTGAAAAAAAACAATAATAAAATTCAATTTTTTCAAATTCTGCAAAAAAAAAGGTGCTCAAAGCACCTTTTTTGTAAAAAATTGATAAATTACTTGATTTCTTTTACAGTAATATATGAAGTTCCTATATATCTTTTTCCTTTAGCCCTGGTTTTTGTTGGAGGAGGATTATCAGGATCAACAGCATCGTGAGCTTTAATAGTAAGCCGTGTATTGTCAATTCCGTTAGACACAAAGTGATTTAATAAGGATTTGCATCTGTCGGTTGTCAATGTAATATTGTCTGATTTACTTCCGGCTACATCAGGGTAACAGTGAATTTCAATGTTAACTTCTTTGTTATTAACCAATGTGTTTGTTATATCGCTTAAAAACTCTTCAGCACCATATCTCAACTTTGATTTGTTCAACTCAAAGGGTGGAACCTGAAAAGGAATCTTGGCTCCTACAAAAAGTGGCTTAACCAAGAAATCTCTTGATATCTCTTCGTATTTATCTGAATTGGCAATGAAGATTTCATAGTTTTCAAGAAAATATTTCGCCTTTTTCAAAGTAATAATATACTTATTACCCGGTTTCAAACCTGTAACATAATAATATCCGTTCTCATAAGCATTGCTTCTTGTAGCAGTAACCTTATTACCATTCTCATCTTTAACAATCACAAAAACTGTTTGCGGCTCTTTAGTAACAGCATCAAATATATTCCCCGTCAAAGCTACAACAGTTGTTAGCATCTGAGCATTTGAACTGATACTGAGGAACCCAAAAACGAATAAAACCGTTAAAATAAAAATCTGTTTTTTGTTTATTTTCATTATTTTCTCCTGATTATTTCTTTAGATCTAAAAATCTCACAGTACCGTCTGCACAACCTAAAATCAATGTTGAAACATCACTGACAAGGTCAACTGCCCATATCTCAACTCCTGCATCATATGTCATAAGATTATTGCCTGTAGCTATATCCCAAAGCTTAACTTTTTTATCTATGCTTGCGCTTACAATAATATCGTTTTCACCGGAAATTGATAAGTCCTGTATTAAATCATCGTGCCCTTTGATCGTCCTGACAAGTTTTCCTGACGGCATACTCCAAATTTTGATATATCCAAGTTCATCGGAGGAAATCAACAATTTACTGTCAAAGCTATACAAAACAGTCAGAACCGGTCCTTCATGTCCAATCAATGTCATTATTGGTTCTTTAGTGTTTAAGTCAGTTGACCAGATTTTAATTGTTTTGTCGTCACTGCAGGAGGCAAGATTAAGTCCATCATAGCTGTATGCTATATTGTTAGTTGATTTAGTATGATCCCTGAGCGTTTTTACTTCCACACCCAATTTAGTATCCCAAAGTTTTACGGTTTTATCGAAACTTGTACTTGCAATAAACTGGCTTTCTTCGTCCTGGCTGAAATAGACACCAATAACCTGATCAGTATGACCTTTAAGAACAGATATCTGTTTGCCGGTTTCAACATCCCAAACACGTACAGTCATATCGCTTGAACCACTTGCAATCCATTTGTCATTTCCTGAAAATGATATATTGTTTACTTGTCCCAGATGTCCTGTTAAAGTGTGAAGTAATTTACCTCCGGGGTCTTTTTTCTCAGGGTCAGGTAATGTCCATATTTTGATTGTTTCGTCCAAACTGCATGTTGCAACTTTCTTATCATTGAAGTCCACAAAGACGCCCAACACCTCATCATCATGATTGCCAATGGTTCGCATTTTATAATCCCATTTCTTTGCGCTTGTTTCTTGAATTGCTATCAATCCGAGCAAAAAAGAAACTAATATAATCCATACATAACGTATCATAGAGTAAACCTTAATTATTTAATTTTACTATTCATTTTATCCAATTCAATCCGTAATTTTTTTTTACAGAATATTTGCAGAATTATTAAACATCAAATATACAAAGTTTTCAGAAAATAATAATATAATTCTGATTTTTTTTGCTTATTTAAAGAAAAATTTTTTGTACTTAATAACTTAAGCGTTCTGTTTTAATAACTTCGCAAATTTTTTGAGCAACTCAAGCATCTCTTTTGCATCTGTTTGACTGATAGTAAAATTTCCTATTTTGTCACTCACAGACATTGACACGGAAGCTACATCTTTATTGGACTCAGGGCTTATTTTGCCTGTAATAGTTTTAGGTGTCAGCTTTTCCTGAAAAATGTTTTCATCAACAGGTTCGGTACTCAAATCGGTCAGCTTTGTTTTTGCTTCTTTTAAGGGTAAATTGTCTTTACGCAAAAGCTTTTTAATTGAATTTAACAGATAAAGGTCCTTTTCGGAATATATTCTGTTACCTCCACGATTTTTTTTTGGTTTTAATTGTGGAAATTCTTTTTCCCAGTATCTGAGTATATGTTGTTCCTCGTCAACTAATTGACACACTTCACTTATCGAATAATAAAGCTTACGCATAATAATTATTGAATTAATTAACAATATTATTTTCATAAATTTACGAATAAGATTTGATAAATCCTAATGTATCTTGTATCTTAACCATTCTTTCGAAAATATATTTTATTATTAATTATTATTTAATTATATTTGTAAGCTATAATATTTATAATTTTAAAAAGGTGAAGTGTGAGTAGCTATATTGTAAATCCGATTAAAATAAGAATGCAGGAATCCCAAAACGGGTTAATCTATAAATCAATAGTAGCTCTGGGTTTCAGAGCAAGGCAAATTAATGATGATATACGTGAAGAGATTCATTACAGGATGGCTGATGTTATTGATACAAGCGACACCAGCGAAGGTGCTAACTTTGACCAGATTGCCATAAGCAGGGAATTTGACAAAATGCCTAAACCGACTTTCATCGCAATGAAAGAAATTTCCGAAAAAAGACTCCGCTACGAACTTCCTGAAGTAGTAGTTGAAAAACATGAAGACGATTTTTAAGAAATGTATAATTTGATGATAAGAAAGTCCCGGAGTTATCTTCGGGATTTTTTTGTTTCATTTATTACAAAAAGACTGTTTTACAGAAAATTTTTGTAAACTTTGAAACGTAAGTGGAATTTATACGCAAGGTTTAGCAAAGTCTAGCAAAGTTTTTTTGACTGCGAAACGAAAGGCAGTTACACAGAGATTCACTGAGGATGCACAGAGACACACCGAAAGGATTTTCACGCAAAGCCCGCTAAGTTCGCAAAATTTTTAATTCGTAATTATTCATTATTCATTGAATTGACAATTTTTACTGTTTTTAATCTTACTGCGTATACGTGCATCAGAAGGTCAATAACTTTGTCTTTGTTGTCAGCGAATTTGTAAATGGTGAATTTCTATCTGATTATTTGGTCTTTCAGATTATCTCAATCAGCTTATTTAATCCGGTTATTTCCGATAAGCTATTATTCAGCATGTATTGAATTTTCGATACCAAACAAATCGTAAGGTTGTTTGCTAAAAATGTCATTGAATAAAAAGACCGTAAGGACAATGTATGCTATAAAACCCAGAACAATAAGCAGTTGAACTTTGGATGTTTTTTGAATATCTTGTTTTGCTTTTGCATCACAAACTTCACCCGGACAGTATTGAGCTTTTTCCTTATAGAATAATGAATAAAATTTACATCCCAAACAAATACCAAAAGCAGATTCGAAAAATAAGAATATTAAACAAATAAAACATATAAGACCTGTTATCGGGCTGTAGGAATTAACTATGACTATGAGGACTAACATTATAGTAGCTAAAATTATGCCTATTATCCATGCAAACTTTTTTTGTTGAGCTCCAACATATTCAGGAACCTGATTTCTGACAATCAGACGACCGATTATTAATGTTGGTGGAAATTTGGGATTAACAAAAACACGTATTAAAATATCTGTGAGGAATATAATAACGGAATACTTTAGTAGTAAAAAATCGCCTGAATTAGCCGCTCTGAATATGGAGATGAACATGAGTACAAAGAGTATTCCTGCTGCGGCTCTTATTTCGCGTTCATTTAAAACAGGGATGTTGTATCCCTCTACATCTTCCCCGAATTTGATTATTTTTTTCATCATATTTTTTCCTTAAAGTTACAATTAAAGTCCTTGGGACGGATTAATAATTAATGTGTTATATTTATAACAACATTACCCTTTTTATGACCTTTATCTACATATCTGTGGGCTTCAACAATCTGGTCTATGTTATAAATTCTATCAATGACTGGTTTCAGTTTGCCAGTCTCAACAAGTTCTTTTAGGAAAATAAGGTCTGGAGTATTCATATCCGCATGTCCGGATGTTAAAACCGAAACATATTTACCATTCGGATGAAGGGCTTTTTTACTTTTTGAATAAGTGATTTTACCGACAGTGTCAAAGATAATGTCGAAATGTCCGTTATTCATTGTGAAATCCTCTTTCGTGTAATCTATAACTTTATCAGCTCCAAGAGATTTCACTAATTCTAAATTCATGGAACTGCATACACCTGTAACTTCCGCCCCAAAGAACTTGGCAAGTTGTACCGCAGAAGTACCTGTAGCACCTGAAGCTCCATATATCAGGATTTTTTGTCCACTCTGAATCTTAGCCTTTTTTAGGAAATACAAGGCAGTAAAACCGCCAAAAGGTACAGAGACTGCTTCTTCATAAGACAAATTTGATGGTTTCAGTGCTATCAGGCAATCCTTGGGTAGACAAATATCCTCGGCATAAGCTCCAAAATTTTTTCCGACCCGAGCAAAGATTTTATCGCCTTTTTGAAAATGGTTTACAGATTTACCCACTGATTCAATATCTCCTGACAGATACAAACCTAATATAGGTTTCCTTGGTTTACTAATACCTAAGGCAATTCTTGCAGGAATCCACAATGACCTTGGAACTTTGAAACTTCGCATACGACAATCAGCTGATGATACAGTAGTTGCAAATATTTTTATCAGAACTTCATTATTTTTAGGAACAGGATTCTCCACCTCCATTATCTTTAAGACCTCTGGTGGTCCATATTTGGTGCAAATTACTGCTTTAATTTTTTTCCTTATTTTTTTTAAATATTTGCTAATGCTTCAATAATTTCAGAGCAACCCCCATTACATATATAGTTGGCATGGTCGCTGACATTTTCAAACTTCCTACCTACAATATTTGAGCATTCAAATTCAAAGTTAGTACATTTCATAAATTTATCAATAGCATCAAGAGCTTTTTGATTTTTGAAATTTACTTTATCTGCTCCTTCCTTGAGGCTATTCAGTCCAATAATCCATATTGCGGCTCCCAATGCACCGCAGGCACCACCGCTTAATCCGATACCACCTGCAAACCCAGCCGCCATGACTGTATGCATATCACTTAGTCCCATTTTTTGTGCTAATAAAGCCGAACAACTTACCGGTGCTTGTGGTGTATCATTCTTCTCATCTGAAAAAGCTTTATTTATCTCATTGAATGCTATAGGAGCATATTTTGCAGCTAAAAGGTTACAGCGAATAGTTCCACCTTTTAACAGAAAATATGTTATAATCTTCATTGTTGATGAAGATTTATCAATATCAGTTATTTCGAAGCAATCAACATGTTTGCTGCAGGTGCGAAAAGATTCTACAAGCCGTTGTGCAGCAATAATTGCATAAGTTTCAGCTTGAGTGCCATAGCCAAATAGACGATACGATTGAGCCCCTGCAGCGATAGCAGCACCCCAAATCATACCGCATTGGTAGCCATGTTGCATTATTCCTCCTGCAAAGGGCATGGCAGCACGCTCTTCATCTTTCAATGGATAACCGAAAGCCTTATTAATGACGTAACAAAGAGTACCCGAGCAGGCTTTGTCGCTGGTAAGAAATGTTCTTACTGTATCTACTGATGAAATCTTACGTTTATTGTTATTCATTAATAATTCTTTCAAAATTAAACAATGAGCTTAAATTTTTTCTTTTCAATTACCTTTTATCCTCAAACTCAAAAAATCTTTTTTTTCTAACCCTTTTCAATGTTTTGCGTATACATTAGAAGTAAAAACAATTATTACGAAATCCTGTAAACAATGTTTCAATAAATAACTTTAGAATTGAAGTCTTGTGCTATTAACAATTTCAAATAATGAAATTTGCTCGTTTAATGATTCAAAAAAAACGCCCGCAAAAAAATCACGGACGTTTTTCCTTTTCTTATTATAGATAATTCAAACTCAAAACCCTGAACTCAAAACTCTTAACTTACTTCACAGCCGAAACAACCTCTGTTACTTTCTTTGCCGCATCTGCAAAGTTCATTGCTACTTTGAACTGCATACCGGATTTTTTCAATGTTTCCGCACCTTCCACGGCGTTAGTTCCGTCAAGGCGGACAATAACCGGAATCTTGACTTTTACTTCTTGCAATGCCTGAACGATACCATCAGCAACTTTGTCGCAACGGACAATGCCACCGAATATGTTGATTAAAACTGCTTTTACGTTTTTGTCGCTCATCATAATTCTGAAAGCGTTGGCTATTCTTTCGGGATTGGCTCCACCACCTACATCGAGGAAGTTTGCGGGTTCGCCGCCGGATAGTTTAATCAGGTCCATTGTGGACATCGCCAAACCGGCACCGTTGACCATACAACCTACATTACCGTCCAATTTAATATAGTTCAAATCGAATTTCGATGCTTCTACTTCGAGAGCATCTTCTTCGGATATATCCCTGAGTTCTTCATAATTTGGATGACGGAACATTGCGTTATCGTCAAAATTCATTTTTGCATCGAGTGCAATCATTTTTCCGTCAGTTGTTAAAACGAGGGGATTAATTTCAAGCAAACTGCAATCCAATTCATCATAAGCTTTTACTAAGTTCGTAATGAAAGGAATAAAGTTCTTCATAGCATCACCGCTTAATCCAAGACCGAAGGCAAGACGTCTTGCCTGATAGGATTGGAATCCCAATTTGGGGTCAACTGCTTCTTTCAAGATTTTCTCAGGAGTTTCTTCAGCAACTTTTTCAATTTCAACGCCGCCCTCGGTCGAAACCATGATTGTATTCATACCTATTTGACGGTCAAGAACTATACCTGCATAGAACTCTTTTGCAATACTGCATCCTTCTTCAACCAACATGCGTCCAACAACAGCACCACCGGGTCCTGTTTGAATTGTTACGAGTTTATTGTTCAGCATTTTATCGGCAATTTCGTAAGCCTGATGTGCAATATCCCCATTGAACAGCACATTAACACCGCGTAATGGTTTATTGTTAAAGCTGATTTCTTTGTTAGTTTTAATGTCGTGAACAATACCTTTGCCTCTGCCTCCGGCATGGACTTGTGCTTTCACTACAATAGCTTTACTGCCCTGCTGGACAAAATTTTCGTAAGCAACTTTTCCGGCTTCCTCTGCAGAAAAAACAACCTGACTTTTTAATACAGGAACATTGAATTTTCTTAAAAGCTCCTTTGCTTGATACTCATGAATTTTCATATACTTCTCTTGCTTTTATTTATAATATTTACTTAATAATTTCAATTTAATTGTCTTTAGCAATTTAATATGTTATGACTTTGTAACAACTGATAATAATACAAATTTATGCAAAGCTATTAAATAATGTTATAAAAATCAAAATTTTATTATTCTTAATTTCATTGCTTTAACAGATGTGTTGTTTTTTTAATTATAATATAAAGCTTGGATAATTTGCTTTTTAATCATTAATTGTTTAAATTAGTATTATTAATAATTATTCATATTGTAATTGTGAGGTTTGTTATGAAAAAATTGCTTTTAATTTCTATTGCAGTTATTATTGCTGTTATGAATTATTCATGTTCTGAGTCAACCGACCCGTCGGATGACCCTAACGTTAAAGTTGTTGCTCAGATGACAAGTAATGTTGTCGATGTAAGCGCAATGAAAGCAAAACAACCTGATTTTCAGGCTAGTACTATTGATTCAATTGTAATCAAAGATTTTCGAATTTTATTATCCGAAATGAAGTTTCAATCAAAGACTGCAGATACAAATCAAAACTCTGATGACCATGTTATGAAATCAGGTCCTTTTCTTATGAATCTGGATTCAACCGGAAAAGCATTTACTCTTGCAAATGGCTCTATTCCAAAAGGAACATACAGTAAAATTAAGTTCGAACTGCACAGATTCTCAAGTAGCGAAACACCTAATTATGTTGATGATGCAGTTTTTGCTGATTTTGCTACTACTGAAAGATATTCTGTGATAATTAAGGGATTGATTTTCGAGGATGGTGCTTCAGAAGAATTTACATTTAACGGTACGGTTACTGCCAATTTATGGTTAAACTTTGACCCTGAGATAACATTTGAAGAAGGAGAAAATTACACAATATCTTTGGATATTGACCCTAATTCAGCATTTATAAGCGGGAACACAATACTTGACCCGAGAGTCCAAAAAGATGCAAATGATATTGACAATGCTGTTAAAGATGCTTTCAAGTCGGTTAAGAAAAAATAATACTTATTATAAAATGTAATTTGTCAAGTAGTAACAGGATTTTTCTTGTTACTACTTTTTTTATATTAAACTTTTTGTATTAGTTTCGGAAAATTAATTTTTGTCAGTTAGTAAAATGAGGTTATTATAAAAACTTTAAGTGAAATAAACAGCAGTTTTTTTGTTCCTTTAGAAGACCAGGCAACTCCTGTGAAAATTATTGAGGCAGAGTTTATTTATAATTTTTTATCGGAAAAAAAATTCACAAAAACTCTTGAAGTTGGATTGGCTTACGCAAGGTCTGCCTCGCATATCATAGCCGCTACGAATTCAATACATATTGCTATCGACCCATTTCAATCAGATTATAATAATGCCGGAATTGAAAATATTAAAAAACTGGGATTTCAAGATTATCTGGACTTAAGAACTGATTTTTCGCATAATGTTTTACCTGAATTATTGAAAGAAAACAGAAAATTTGAATTTATTTTTATTGACGGAGACCACAAATTTGACGGTGAGTTTATTGATTTTTACTACTCGGATTTACTGATTGAAGATGACGGTTATATCCTGTTACATGACACATGGATGAGAAGTACAAGGCTTGTAATGTCCTTCATTAAAAACAATAAACATGGTTATCAATATATAAAAACACCATTGCGTAACTTTGCTCTTTTCAAAAAAATTGCTGAAGATAAGCGTGACGGCATGTACTTCCGGGAGTTTTATACTTTTAAATCAATGATAACCCACAACATCAATATTTTATTCTGGAATAATAAAGATAATTTCTTTGTAAAACTGCTGGTTAAGATTAAAAAACTTCTTAAATAATTTATTCGACTCTTAACATACAATAGCTCATTCTCATCACTGAACTTCGACTTACACGATGTCATTGAATTCTTTGGTGGATATTATAAATTTTGGTAATTTTGGAATTCTCTAAATTTGAGAAAAACTTATAGAATTAATAAAATATAGATTAGGAATATTTAAATGAATAAAATTGTAGAATCAAGATTTTTGGCTCCGGATGTCAAGCTTTTTAGAATAGAAGCTCCGAAAATTGCAGAGAAACGGAAAGCAGGGCAATTTATAATATTACGTGTAAGTAAAAACGGCGAGAGAATTCCTTTGACTATAGCTGATTCGAGCACAGAAGATGGCACGATTACGATTATAGTACAGGGCATTGGAAAAACAACGAAGTATTTGAATACTTTGGAAGCAGGAGATGAAATTGTTGATTTGGTTGGACCTTTGGGTAAACCTTCACATATTGAAAATTTTGGAACTGCTGTTAGTATTGGCGGTGGTGTTGGAACTGCTATAGCTTTCCCAACAGCAAAAGCTTTAAAGGAAGCAGGCAATAAAGTTATCAGCATTATAGGTGGAAGAACAAAAGAATTTGTAATTCTTGAAAATGAAATGAAAGAAGTTTGCGATGAGGTTTATCCTACTACTGATGACGGTTCTTACGGATTTCACGGATTTGTTACTCAAAAACTCCAGCAATTACTCGACGAAGGCAGAAAAATAGATTTCGTACTTGCAATAGGTCCTATCCCAATGATGAAAGCTGTTGCAGAGGTTACTCGTCCCCACGGAATTCAAACAGTTGTGAGCTTAAATCCGATTATGGTTGACGGTACAGGAATGTGTGGCGGATGCAGGGCACTTGTTGATGACAAAGTCGTTTTCGTTTGTGTTGACGGTCCTGAATTTGATGCCCATAAAGTTGATTTTACTGTTTTAACTAAAAGAAACAGGATGTATCTGTCACAGGAAAAACAATCTGTAGATGAGTTCGAACACAAATGCAAACTCGATGCAAAGATGAAGGAGGTAGCAAATGGCTGAGTTGACCAATAAAGAGAGAATGAAAATTCAAAAGCATCACATGTCTGAGCAGGAACCTTTGGAAAGAGCAAAAAACTTTCTTGAAGTTAATTTGGGTTATGATACTGCCACTGCAATCGAAGAAGCACAAAGATGTATACAATGCAAAAATAAACCATGCGTAGATGGATGTCCGGTTCGCGTTGATATTCCCGGATTTATAAAACAAATTGAACTTGGAAATTTCAAGGAAGCAGCAGCAATTTTGAAGAAAGACAATGCACTGCCGGCAGTATGCGGCAGGGTTTGTCCTCAGGAAGAACAATGCGAAATAGTTTGTACTGTTGGCAAAAAGAACGCACCTGTTGCTATCGGTTATCTGGAACGCTGGGCATCTGATTGGGAAAGAAAAAATATCGGATTGCAAAAGCCGGAGTTGAAGCCCAAAACAGGAAAGAAAGTTGCCATTGTTGGAGGAGGTCCGGCAGGTCTAAGTTGTGCAGGTGATTTAATTCAAATGGGACATGATGTTGTCGTTTTTGAAGCTTTGCACGAAATTGGCGGTGTATTAATGTATGGCATTCCCGAATTCAGATTGCCTAAGGAAATCGTTCAGGCAGAAGTTGACGGCTTGAGGGAAATGGGCGTGGAATTCAGAACAAATCAAGTTATTGGTTTAACTGATACAGTTGATGAAATCCTGAAGGAATACGATGCCGCTTTTATTGGTGTAGGTGCCGGCTTGCCATACTTTATCAATATTCCGGGTGAACATTTAAATGGAGTATATTCAGCCAATGAATATTTAACTCGTGTAAATTTAATGAAAGCTTATGATTTTCCTAATGCTGACACTCCGATGTTTGACATAATGGGAAAAAGAGTTGCTGTTTTCGGCGGCGGAAATACAGCTATGGATGCTGTCAGAACAGCACTGCGTCTTGGAGCTAAGCAGGCAATGATAATTTACAGAAGAACTGAAAAGGAAATGCCTGCAAGAATTGAAGAAATCAAACATGCTAAGGAAGAGGGAGTTGAATTCTTCCTGCTTCATGCACCTATCGAATTTATGGGAACCGAAGACGGTTGGCTTACCGGTGTAAAATTACAGGAAATGGAGTTAGGTGAACCCGATGCTTCAGGCAGAAGAAGACCTGTTCCAATTGAAGGAGCAATTAAAGATTTCCCGATTGAAGTTGCAGTTGTTGCAATTGGTAACGGCTCAAATCCGATTATCAGCAAGACTACTCCTGACTTGAAAGTCAACAAATGGGGCAATATTCTTGTTGACGAAAAGACTATGAAGACAAACAAAAAGGGTGTTTTCGCAGGTGGTGATATCGTTACAGGCGGTGCTACGGTTATTCTTGCTATGGGTGCCGGCAGAACTGCCGCCGCCGCAATTGATGAATACCTGAAAAATCCTGATGTTTGGCTGGAAGAGGTCGAAGTAAAAAGTTTGTAAAGTTTGTAAAGTTCATAAAGAATGAAATATAAAAAAGCCCGGCAGATTTGCTCCGTCGGGCTTTTGTGCGTTTTAAATTACCTCATTATCAAAACCCTCTCACTAAAAATTTTATTTCCCGTCTGCAAAACAACATTATAAATTCCTTGCGGATAGACGTTCAGGTTGAACGTCTCTACGTAATCGCCGGGAAATTTGTATTCGCTTTTCAGCAGTGATTTTTTTAATGAAAATCTGTTGTCGCTGTAACCCACAATCCAATAAATATATAACGATGTAGATTCCGAAATTGCATTAAAAATGCTGTTTTTTTATCTTTTTTTATCTTTT